>JALYRN010001106.1 GCA_030855295.1 Myxococcota bacterium
GCGAGCGCGGCGCGGCGCGCGAGCAGCGCGTCCGGCGTCAGCGCGAGCGCGCGGCGCAGCGCGCCCTCGAGGTAGATCGGGCTCAGGCCGGACGCCCAGTACGCGACCGCCTGAAGGTTCGGCTGCGTCGTCTCGCGATCGGTCGAGATCGGATCTCCGCCGCCGACCGGGAAGAAGACGATCCAGGCGTCCCAGGACCCGCGCAGGTTCGGGCTCGTGTAGACGTTCGCGACCTGCCTCGTGCCGACCTCGGCGCCGATCAGATGCTCGAAACGGTGTACCCACTGGATCATCGGCGTTCACCTCGTCGAGGCTCCTTCGCAACGCGCGTGCCTCGCGAGCCGCTCCCCTCGGGAGCGCTGGTGCGCTCCGCCACGCCTCGGTCCTCGTCGGCCCGTGGGCTTCAGCGCCGCGTGCATGGCGGAGACTCGTCGCGGCGCACGATGCGCCGATCGATGCATTCCGCGGCAGCCACCGCGCACGGCAGCTCTTCGCATCCACCCCGTCGCGATTACAGCTGCGCGCGCACGCTCCACGCCAGCCAGCCCTGCGCCTTCTCGACGAAGCCGCGCGACTGCCACTCGCCGAGCGTCATCCGGCGCGCGTGCGCGAGATCGGCCTCGAACGCGTCGAGCAGCTCCGAGGCGACGCCGCGATCGAAGATGCTCATCGTGATCTCTTCGTTGATGTCCATCGACCGATCGTCGAAGTTCGTCGAGCCGATCCCCGCCCACTCCCCGTCGATCACGAACACCTTCTGGTGCAGGAGCGTGCGGTCGTACATGAAGATCTCGACGCCACACTCCAGCAGCGGGCGCAGCGCGTGCGCCGTCGCGTGGCTGACGAGCTTCGCGTCGGTCGCCTCGCGCGTCGGGATCATCACGCGCACGCGCACGCCGCGCTTGCGGGCGCGGCACAGGGCGTCGCGCGCCCCGCTGAACGGGAGGAAGTACGGGTTCTGGATCACGACCTCGCGGCGCGCGCTCTCGATCGCGAGGTGATGCAGGAGCTTCGGCGAAGAGCTCCGGCGCGCGAGGTTCAGGTATGCGAGGTGGGCCTTCACCGAGCCCTTCGCCGGCTGCTCGGGGTAGAGCTCCTCGCCGACGAGGATCTCGCCCGCGGCCTCGGTCCAGTTCTCGGAGAACGCGCCCTGCAGCTGCGTGACGATGGGACCTTCGATGCGCGCGCTGGTGTCGCGGAAGTGCTTCTTGTGGTCGGCGTTCCCCAGCCAGTCGTCGCCGATGCAGTGCCCGCCCAGGAACCCGATGCAGCCGTCGATGACGGCGAGCTTCCGGTGATCGCGGGTGTTGAACGTGCCGAGGTTGCGCAGGCGCGCGCGGTTGTAGAACCGCAGCTGGGCGCCCGCCTGCTCGAGCGCCGCCTTCTCGGCGTCGGAGATCCCGCCGCCGATCCCATCGAGCAGCACGCGCACCGCCACGCCCCGCCGCGCGCGCTCGCACAGCGCGTCGACGAGCCGTGCGCTCAGCTCACCGGGCTTCCAGAGGAACGTCTCGAAGTGCACCGAGCTCTTCGCCCGGGCGATCTCCTCGAGCAGCGCAGGGAAGAACCCGTCGCCGTTCTGCAGCAGACGCACGTCGTTGCCGTCGCTCAGGTGTCCGAGCGAGAGCGTCGCGATCATCTCCTCGAAGCGTGGACCCGGACGGATGGCGCCGACCTCCGCCCAGCGCGTCCGGAGCTCCAGCTTCATCGACCAGAACGCCCAGCCGAGCACGAGCGTGGTGAGGCCGAGGACGACCACCAAGATCCACGGGAGAGACACTCGACATCCGTAGGCACCGCCCCGAACCACGCAAATGCATCCGTGAGCGCGTGGGCAATTGCTCCGCGGCGGCCACGCGCCCCGCGAGATCGGCTATCGTGGGTTCAGGAGGTCAGCGAGTTGGGGTGAGCGTGGAGATCGTGCGCGCGGACGATGCGTTCGCGCTCGGAACCTGCGGCAGCGTGGTGCTGATGGTGTGGCGCGGAGAGCCCCTGCTCGAGCGGCTGCGCGCCGCCTCGGGCTTGGTGCGGACGCACGCCGCGGCGAGCGGAGGCAAGGTCGCGGTCGTCAGCGTGCTCGAGGAGGACGCGCCCGAGCCGGGCCCCACCGAGCAGAAAGATCTCGCGCGCGAGATGCGGAAGCTGGCGCCCTCGATGGTCGCGACCGCGCTCGTGCTCGAGGGCGGCGGAGAGCGCGCGCAGCGCAAGCTCGAGGTCGGCTTCGTGATCGACGCGCTGCGCCGGCACTTGCCGAAGCAGAAGTACTGCTACGGCACCAAGGAAGCGACGTCGTGGGTGCTCCTGCAGAGCCGAGGCGTGGTGCGCGAGGCGCCGACGCGCGGCGAGCTGCTCGACGCGATCGAGCTCGTCCGCGCGGCGATCGGGCCGCTCGGCGGGTGACCGGCGATCACGACGTCTCTCGCGCGGGCGAGCCGATTGACCACAGGAGTGCTCGCCCCGCAGGGCGCGCACGGGAGCGCGCCCGGCGCGCGGACGGAAGAGCCCGGAGCGGGCGAGCCGATTGACCACAGGAGTGCTCGCCCCGCAGGGCGCGC
>JALYRN010001107.1 GCA_030855295.1 Myxococcota bacterium
GGCGCCCGCTGCGAATGGTGTCGAGGACCTCGCGTCGGCGCGCGTGCCGGCGCGGCGCGTGCGCAGCGCGCGCGACTACTTCGAGACGCTGCCGCAGCGCTTCGTGCCCGCCGCCGCGACGGGGATCGATGCGGTGTTCCAGTGGGAGCTCGGCGGCGAGGGCGGCGAGGTGTTCCACGCCGAGGTGCGCGACGGCGCGCTGCGGGTCGCACCCGGACCGCACGAGCGCCCGACCGTCGCGCTCGTGATCGGCGCGGACGACTACGTCCGTGTCGTCAACGGAGAGCTCGACGGCATGCGCGCGTTCACGACGGGCAAGGGGCGCATCCAGGGGAGCCTCGCGGCGGCGATGAAGATGCGCACGCTCTTCCCGGCGTGACCGCGTCAGTGCCGCGCGGACTTCCTCGTCGCGCTCTTCTTCTTCGTCTTCTTCTTGGTCTCCGTCGCGCTCTTCTTCGTCGTCTTCTTCTTCGCGGCGGAGAGCGGTGCGCCGGCGCCCGCCCAGAAGAGATCGGTGACCGCGTCGAGCACGCTCCGCAGCGGCATCACGGGGTTGCCGTACCAGGCGAGCAGCCCGCCGAGCGTGTTGCCGAGGTACACGTCGCCGAGGATCTCCGGCGGCAGTCGACCGACGATCTCGCCGCGCGCCGCCGCGTCGCGAAAGCGCGCCGCGAGCGCCGAGCGCAGCGGGGTCGCCTGCTGATCGTGCATCGTCAGCGCGGTGAAGCGCAGCGCCGCGCCGACCAGATCCGGCAGCAGCTTCGGATCGGGCTCCCAGATCGCGGCGAGCGACTGGTTCAGCTGCGCGAGCACGCACTCGATCGGCGCATCCTCGGCCAGCGCATCGAGCCGCGCGCAGATGATCGCCTCCGTCTCCTGCATCCGCTCGAGGAGCACGTGCTCCTTGGTCGGGAAGTGGAAGTAGAACGCGCCGCGGCTCACGCCCGCCGCGGTCGCGATGTCGTCGGTGCGGCACGCGCTCACGCCGTCGCGCCGGAAGATCGCGAGCGCCGACTCGTAGATCCGCTGGTGAGTCTCTCGCCGCTGCGCGTCGCGCGTCGCCACCGCGCGGATGCTGACAGAGGTTCGCCTCCGTTTCGAGCGGCGAGACGATTCGCGCCGCGCGATCAGCGATCGAAGAGCGCCTCCGGGAAGTCGGGCCCGGGACGATCCTCGCGCGCGAGGTTCCGCGCGTTCTCGAGAAACATGACGCCCCGCAGGTCGCGCCCGACGTCGACGGCGGTCGTCTGCAGGTTGAGCCCGATCGGCTGCCGCGAGATCACGCCGCCCTCGACGTCGACGCTCCCTCCCTCGAGGACCTGCATCCCGATCGCGCTGCTCTCGCGGATCGCGAGGCTCGACGCTCGCAGCGTCGCGCCGCTGGCGATCCCGATGCCCACCCCCGCGCCGCTCGAGCCGCACGTCGTCTGGAAGCAGCCCTGCGGCATGGTCTCGAGCACCGTGCAGTCGGCGCAGCTCAGGCTCGTGGCTTCCTCTCCGATCGCGATGCCGTAGTCCCGCACGCGCTCGATGCGTGCGCGCGTGATCACCGCACGCGCGCCGCGCGAGAGCGTCAGCCCGCGCCCGTAGCGCTGCTCGACCGCCTCGCTGCGGGTGTCCGCGATCACGACGTCGTCGATCGTCAGCTCGCTCGCGCGGTGTGCCACGATCCCCGCCAGGTGATTGCGGCGGAGCGCGATCCGCGAGCCGCGCACGGTCGCGTCCCACGCCAGCAGCCCGATCCCGCGCCCCGCCGCCTCGCTCGGACCGCTGTCGTCGATGACCACGTCGTCGAGCACCGCCGTCGAGTCGCGCAGGTGGACGCCGAGAATCCTGCTCCCGGCCACCCGCGCTCTGCGCGCGACGATCGACGCGCCCCAGAGCTCGACGCCGATGTGCGCGCTGTCGCGCACGAGCACGTCCTCGAGCTCGGCGCTCGCGCCGCGGTGCAGGTAGACGCCGCTTGCCGCGCTCCCCACGATCACTCCGCGGCGCAAGACAATCCGCGCGCCGTCCTCCGCCACCAGCGCCGACCCCGTCGCGTCGCCGCCCGCGACCCGCGCGCCGCGCACGACGGCGCCGCCGAGCTCGCACGTCGCCGCCGCGCCGTACGCCAGCACGCCGACGTCGAAGGGCTCGATGATCGACAGCGACTCGAGCGACACCGAGCTGTCCGCGATCTCGATCCCGGCCGCGCTCGAGCCGCCGAGAAGGATCGCGACGTCGCTCCCGCTCAGGCTCGCACCTTCCGTCACGGCGATCGCGAGTTCGGCGACGCTCCGGACGATGACGCCCTCGAGCGCCAGCGATGCGCTCGCGCCTTGCACCACGATCCCCCACCCCGCGCCGGTGACCGTCACGGATCGCAGCGCGGTGTCGCTCCCGACGGCGGCGACGGTCTGGGTCGCGGCGCCCGTCGAGGGCAGATGCAGCGTCGTCTCCGCGCTGCACGCGCCGCGGAGCGACACGCCGTCGTGGAGCACGACCGGCTCCTCGTAGCGCCCGCGCGCGAGCGCGATCACCGAGCCCGGAACGGCCGCGCGCAGCGCCGACG
>JALYRN010000247.1 GCA_030855295.1 Myxococcota bacterium
CCTCCCGGCCGCGTCCGGACGAAGCTGTGCCGCGGCGGCGCGCTCGACGGCGCGACGATCGCCATCGGGATCGTCGCCGGCGCCGCTCGGTCGAGCGGCCTCACCGCCCCGTCCCACGCATCGAGCAGCTCGAGCGCGGTCGCGAACCGATGCTCGGGACGCAGCGTCATCGCGCGCGCGATCACGTGCGCGAGCGCCGGCGGCACGTCGGGACGTCGCACGCGCAGCGGCGCGCTCTCTCCCCGCAGCACCGCGCTCATCATCGGGCCGAGCCCCGCGTCGCACGGGAACGGCGAGTCCCCCGCCAGCGCCTCGTACGCGACGACGCCGAGCGCATACAGATCCGCGCGCGCATCCTCGGTCGACGTCCCCGACAGCTGCTCGGGCGCCATGTACCGCGGCGTGCCGACGTACTCACCCACTTGCGTCAGTCGCGACGCCCCGCTCGAGGTCGCCACGCCGAAGTCGATCAGCGTCGCCCCCGTCGGCGCGTCGGCATCGCGCGCCGCGACCAGCATCACGTTCGACGGCTTCAGATCGCGATGCACGACCCCGCGCTCGTGCGCGTAGAAGAGGCCCAGCGCGAGGTCGCGCACGATCGGCCCGAGGGTCTCGACCGACATCGGCCCACGCCGCCGCAGGAAGCGCTGCAGCGTCTCGCCGCGCACGAGATCCATCGCCAGGAAGAGGCCCCCGTCCTCCAGCGGTCCGCACGCGCGCACCCGGACGATCGCCGGATGCTCGAGCCCCGCGAGCGCCTGACCCTCGCGCACGAACCGCTCGACGTGCACGGGATCGCTCGCGAGCTCGCGGTGCAGCAGCTTGAGCGCGACCGGCGCTCCGTCGGCGATGTCGATCGCCTCGAGCACGCTGCCCATCCCGCCGCTGCCGAGCGGGCGCACGATCTCGTAGCGCCCCGCGAGGACCGCTCCGGACCGGACTGGCTGCGCGCCGCGTGGCAGGGCGAGAGGCACGACCGGCGCGAATAGCACCTCAGCCCAGCGGTGGGCGATTACCTGCGAGGTAAGCGAGTGTAACCGTGCAGCGCAGCCACCCGTGCAACCCGCACGGGTCCCCTAGTGCGCGCTGCCGTTCCCGTTCGCGCTGTCGTCGTCGTTCGCGCTGCCGTTCCCGTGCGACCCGGCGGCCGGCGGCACCGTCGTGCGGTGCAGGAGCACGAGCGCGATCACCCCGATCACGAGGCCCGCGAGCACGAACGGCAGCGGGACGTGCGCGTCGGTCTCGCCGACGTTGAGCCCCTCGATCGGCAGGACCTCCTGCGGCAGCAGGAGCGGCACCGCGTTGAACGCGCCGTGGAACGCGATGCACGGCAGCACCGAGCGCGTGCGGATCGCGATCCCTCCGAGCACGAGCCCCGCGATCGTCGCGTAGATCGCGGCGAACGGCGTGACGTGGAAGACGCCGAAGAGCAGCGACGTGAGCACCCACGCCCCGGCCACGCCGAGCCGCGGCCGCAGCGCCGGCAGCAAGAGCCCGCGGAAGACGAGCTCCTCCGTCGTCGCCGCGATCGCCACGACCGTCAGCGGCACGGTGATCGCGCGCACCCATCCGTCGATGCGCGTCATGTCCTCGAGCCGCCGCAGCGCGTCCTCGTCGAGCGCGAGCTCCGGCGCGAGATCCGAGATCACAGCCATCAGCTCGACGAGCGGCAGGTGCAGCGCGAGCCCCGCGACGATCGCGAGCAGCGCGACGTGCATGCGCACCGGCCGCACCTGCAGCGCCGCGCGCAGCGAGCGATCGCCGTACGCCATGCGCGTGCCCACGAGCAGCACGGTGCCGAGCGCGAACAGCTGCGCCATCCCCGGACCGAACGGCTCGCTCGTGACCTGCTCGAGGCCTCGCTCGAACGGGATGCCCTGCGCCGCCATGCGGATCGCGGCGCCGAACATCACGCCGCCGTAGAGCAGCGCGAGCCCGAGCAGGAGCAGCAACACCGTCTGCGCGATCGAGAGCTGGCCGCGCGCCCGAGGCATGCGCGCGCGAACATGACACGCGCGTCCGTGCCGCGCATCGGAGCGCGGGATAGACTGCGCGCGAGCTCATGAGAAGAACCCTCCGTGCCCATGCGATCGGCCTCCGCGCGGTCGCGCTGACCGCGCTCCTCCTGTCCGCTTGCGGCAATCCGGCTCGGGGCGGCACGCGCACGGCGCTCGACGTCGCCGCGGTCGACGACGAGACGTACGAAGAGGTGCGCCGCGAGTACCTCGTGCTCGCGGCCGACGACCCGGCGCGCGAGGCGGTGCGGGGCCGACTGCTCGAGCACCTCTCGACCCGCTCCGACGCGCTGCTCGCGGACGGCGACTACGACGCGATCGTCTCGCACCTCGCCGACATGACGGAGCTGCTCGCGCCCTCGGATCTCGCCGAGGGCTCGCGGCTCCCGCAGCAGCTCGCGCCGATCGCGCGGTGGGTCGTCGAGCACGGATCGCGTCGCGGCGACGAGCCTCGCGTGCTCGCGTCGCTGCTGCTGCTCTCGCGCATCGAGCCGAGCGATCCGGCACACCTCGCGGAGTACGAGCGCATCGCGACGTGGGGACACGATGCGCGCTGGGGCAGCTCGCCGAGCCTCGGCGGTGACTTCTTCGACTTCGCTCCGGCGCTGATCTCGGTGTGGGAGGAGCACGCGCGGCTCTCGCCCGCGCCGGCGGTGCTCGACCGCCTCGCCGATCTCTACGTGCAGATGCGCAACGTCGTGTCGGGCCGCTCGCTCGAGGAGGGCTTCGCGCCGGGCGAGCGCATCTCGATGCCGGAGATGCGGATGGCGCAGCTGCTCGCGGAGCGCATCCCGCTCGACGTGGCGGCGGTCTATCTGCGCGTCGGTGATCTGTCGCGCGCCGCCGAGCGCGTCGGCGAGCTCGGCGATCGCGGCGGCATCGAGTGGCGGCTGCGCCGCTTGATCGAGCAGGCCGCGGGCACCGGCGAGGAGGGCGCAGAGGCGCTCGGCGAGCTCTCGGCCGGCTTCGAGCGCGCCCGCCCCGACGTGTCGCTCGCGCTCTGTCGGCTCGGTCGTCGTCTGCACCCGGACGACCCCCGCTTCCCGCTCTGCCTCGCGCGCCTGAGCGCGGCGCTCGATCAGGCCGCCGAGGCGACCGCGTGGTACGCCGAGGCGGTCTCGCTCGCGCCCTCGGATCGCGACGTCTACGACGAGGCGCTCGGTCGTCTCGCGCAGCTGATCGAGGGCGGGCTCTTCGGCGCCCAGGGACAGATCGGGCGCATCCGGATGATCGGCCGCCACGCCGAGAGCATCCTCGAGCAGCGCGCGGCGCGATGGCCCAACGTGCCCGCGGCGGTCTCGAGCGCGGAGCTGCACTACCACCTCGGGCGCGCCGAGATGCATGCCGGCAACGCGGCGCGGGCGGCGGAGCACCTCGAGCGCAGCCTCGCGGTGCGTCGCTCGCGCGAGGCGATCCTCGAGCTCGCGACCCTGCGCAGCCGCACCGGTGATCCCGCGGGCGCGGTCGTGCTCTATCGCGAGGCGCTCGCGGGGCACTCGCAGCAGGGTGAGGACGGCTAGCTCGAGCGCGCCGCGCTGCTCGAGCAGCTCGGCGACGCGCTGCGCGCGAGCGGCGACGCGGCAGGCGCGCGGCAGGCGTACTCGCAGGCGCTCGAGCTGATCCGTCCGCTCGCCGAGAGCGGCGACGAGGCGCGCCAGGCGCTGGTGCGCGTGCGCATCGGCGTGCTGCAGCGCCGGATCGGGCAGACCGAGTCGTCGAGCGATGCGTTCCGCGCGGCGCTCGAGGCCGCGCCGTCGTGGCGCGAGCCGTACGCGGCGATCCTCGCGCACCTGGTCGTCGCCGAGCCCGATCCGCAGCTCGCGGAGGAGGTGTTCCGCCGCGCGCTGACGGGGCTCGCGCTCGAGCACGAGTGGCGCGTCTACTTCGCGCTGTGGGTGCAGTCGATCGCGGCGCGCGCGTCGCAGCCGAGCTCCGAGGCGGTCGTGCGGACGCTGAGCGAGCAGTCGGACGAGCCCGGATGGCACGGACGGCTCGCGTCGTTCGCGGCCGGCACGCTGACGTCCGACCAGCTCCTCGCGGCGGCAGACGATGCCGGGCAGCGCTGCGAGGCGCACTTCTACTCGGGCGCGCGCGAGCTCGCGCAGGGCGACATCGCCGCCGCGAGAGCACATTTCCGCGCGGCGCTCGACACCGGCATGATCAGCTACTTCGAGTACGCGATGGCGCAGGAGCTGCTGGGCACCCTGCCGCAGTGAGCCCGGCGCTCCCGTGAGCGCGCCGCGCTAGAAGCGGTAGCCCACCCGCACCGCGGCGCCGATCAGGAACGCGCCGGCGCCGTTGGTGATGACGCCGATCTCGGGCAGCGCGAGCTCGATCTGCAGCTGGCGGATGGGCGCCCAGCTCGCGACCGCGCCGCCGCGCACCAAGAAGCCCGCGTCGCGCGCGCCGGTGAACGTGAAGCTCCCGCCGAGCTCGATGGTCACGCCGATCCGGATCGGGAACGTGAACGGCGAGAACTGCCACACGCCGCCGAGCACGATGTTCATCCCGCCGAACGCGCCGAGCACGACGTCGATGCCGCCGCGCAGCTCGAGACCGTCGGTGCCCGAGAACGCGCGCCCGACGCGCGCCTGGATCAGCCCGAGCCCGCCGCCCGTGTCGCGCTGCTCCATCGTGCCGTCGGGGAGGCGCACGGTGCGCTGCGAGAAGCCGAACGCATAGCTCGCCTCGCCGCCGATCAAGAGCAGCCACTCTCCGTCGCTGCCGTACGTCGCGCGCGCGTTCCACGCCTCGCGCTCGCGCGCCGCGCGCTCTGCTTCTTCGCGCTGCGCGCGCTCCTCGGCGGTGCGCGCTTCCTCGGCCTCGCGCGCCGCGCGCTCTGCTTCTTCGCGCGCCGCCTCTTCGTCGGCGGCCTGCTGTCGCGCGCGCTCCTCGTCCTCGCGACGCAGCCGCTCGGCCTCGTCGGCCGCGGGATCCGGCTCGCCGGTCAGGCGCACCGCATCGTCGCCGAGGCCCTCGGGGCGGAGCATCGCCGCGAGCACGTCGCGCAGCCGCGCTTCTTCCTCGGCCGCCATCACCGTGACGACGAGCTCTTCGACGCGCTCGGTCGCCTGGTACCCCACGCGCACGTGCAGCCGGTACTGGGCGCGCAGCGGCTCGATCTCGGCGATCACGACGTACGACGCGCCCGACGCGGTCGCGACGCCGCCCATCTGCGCCGCGGTCGAGGGTGGCTCGCTGCTGATCCCGCCCGGCGGCGCGACGACCTCGTGGCCGAGCGCGCGCAGCGCATCGGCGACGTGATCCTCGACCTCCTCGAGCCGATCGGGATCGGCGCGCCCGGTGACGGGATAGAGCACCACGCGGTCGGCGCGGGCGATCGCTGGCGTGATCGCGACCAGGATCGCGAGCGCGATCGTGAACGCGACGCTGCTGTGCAGACGAGAACCGTGCTTCACGTGGGTGGTGCTCCGGCGAGGGCGAGCGCGCGAAAGACGCAGGCGGACTGCACACACCGCCGCGTCTCGGGATTGATGAGCAACGCGCGGGCCAGCTTCTACCGCGCCGCCGCGATCGCGTCGAACGCGCGCACCACCTCGCGCGGCGCCTGCACCAGCTCGATCAGGACGCCCTCACCGCTCCGGGGGTGCGCCTCGTCTCCGCGCGGATGCACGAAGCAGACGTCGTGGCCCGACGCGCCCTTGCGGATCCCGCCCGGCGTGAAGCGCATCCCCTGCGCCTCGAGCCACGCGACCGCGGCCGCGAGATCGTCGACCCAGAGGCCGACGTGGTTCAGCGGCGGCTCGTGCACCTTCGGCTTCTTCTCGGGATCGATCGGCTGCATCAGGTCGACCTCGACCGCGAAGAGCCCGACCCCGGCCATCAGCACGTCCTCGTCGACGTTCTCGCGCTCGCTGCGGAACTCCGAGTGCGGTGTGAGGCCGAGCAGGTCCACCCAGAGTCGCCTCAGCGCGCCCTTGTCGGGCCCGCCGAGCGCGATCTGCTGCACGCCCAGCACGCGAAACGGTCGCTCGCTCATGAGCGCAGGTATACACCCTTGCCGCTGCGTGCTCCGCGCGGCATCGTCCCGGGCCTCGATCGGATGCACGAGCGATGACCACGACGACGACCCCGACGCGCAAGATCTCGCTCACCGGCGTGAAGCCCACGCACGTGCCGCACCTCGGCAACTACCTCGGCGCGATCCGTCCGGCGATCCGCCTGGCCGACCAGTACCAGGGCTTCTACTTCATCGCCGACTACCACGCGCTGACGACGATGCGCGATCCCGCGGCGCTGCGCGCATCGATCTACGACGTGACCGCGACGTGGCTCGCGTGCGGGCTCGATCCCGCGCAGACGATCGTCTATCGGCAGTCGTCGATCGTCGAGGTGTTCGAGCTCGCGTGGGTGCTCTCGTGCGTGGTCGCGACCGGCCAGCTCGAGCGCGGGCACGCCTTCAAGGACGCCTCGGCGCGCGGTGAGTCGCCCAACGCCGGCATCTTCTACTACCCGGTGCTGATGGCCGCCGACATCCTGCTCTACGACACCGACGTGGTGCCGATCGGGGCGGACCAGAAGCAGCACGTCGAGCTCACCCGCGACATGGCGCAGCGGCTCAACCACCACTACGGCGAGGGCACCGTGGTGGTGCCCGAGGCGCGGATCGGCGAGGCGCCGCTGGTGCCCGGCATCGACGGCCAGAAGATGAGCAAGAGCCGCGGCAACGGCATTCCTCTCTTCGCGAGCAGCAAGGAGCTGCGCAAGGTCGTGATGAAGTTCGTCACGGGCAGCGAGTCGCTCGAGGAGCCGAAGGACCCGCAGACCGCCACCGTGTTCAAGCTCTACGAGCTCGTCGCGACGCCCGAGCAGGTGCAGGCGATGGACACCAAGCTCCGCGCCGGCGACTACGGCTGGGGCCACGCGAAGCAGGAGCTCTACGAGGTGCTCGAGGCGGAGCTCGCACCGAAGCGCGAGCGCTTCGAGGCGCTGCGCGCCGACGAGGCCGCGCTCGACCGCATCCTCGAGGACGGCGCCGAGCGGGCGCGGGTGATCGCGCGTCGGACGATCGAGCGCGTGCGCGCCGCGGTCGGCATCGATCGCGCGCGCTGATCGCGCGTCGATGCGAGCGGTCGAGCGCGTGCGCGCCGTGTTAGCCTGCGACCCGGATGGCCTCCCGACGCATCACCCCGACCGGGTGGATCCGGGTGGCGACGCTCGCGCTGATCGCGATCATCTGCCTCGCGAGCGCGGTGGGCTGGTCGGATCCCGATCTCTGGATCCCGTTCGTCTGCATCATCGCCGTGATGGGCGTCGGCACCCGCGGCGGGATGCTCGATGCGCTGCCGTTCGTGCTGATCGAAGCGGCCGTCGTCGTGATGCTGGGAGTCGCGACGTTCTCGGGATCGCGTGACTTCATCTGGGCCGCGTCGGTCGCCGTCAGCCTGCTCGCGGTCGGCAAGATCGCGCTGCTGGAGATGACGAAGGAGCTCCACGAGGAGTCGCCGTCCGCGACGAAGCGCACGGCAGCGACGCCCGACCCCACGCCCGGCGACGACGATCCCCCGCCGCCGCCCGCTCCGCCGTCGGCGCACTGAGCGCCTCCGGGGCGAGCACTCCTGTCGGCTAGTCGATCAGCGCGCCCTGGGAGTCGCGGTGCCGAGAGCGGCTCGCGGTCGTCGTCACGGTCGGCGCGTCCTCGAGCCCGTCCACGTCATCGAGCCCGGCGATCGGCTCCATCTCGTCGCCAGCGGTGATCGTGCCGTCCTCGCCGATCGCGTCCGACTCCTCGCCGCTGACGACCGGCGCGCCCGGCAGCAGCGACTCGTCGCCGCCGATCACTTCCTCGCCGACCAGCACGTAGCCCTCGCCCTCGCCGCGCCAGAGCTGACGCACGGTCGTCGACTGCAGCTCCATCGTCCGCTCGTCGAACCACGAGTACGTCACGAACGACGCGGCGCGCCCGTCGGGCAGCCCCAGGTCCATGTTCGTCACGTCGGCGTCGGCGACGTGGATGTTCGCGCCCCAGCCCCGATGGCTGCGCACGAACTGTCGCCGATGCGCAGGAGCGACCCGCTGCGCCGCGAGGTCCACGCGGCCCCAGCGCACCTCGTCGTTGAGCTGGTGCACCTGATCGCCGAGCCGTACCTGCGGCGAGATCGAGTCGATCAGCATGCATCCCGAGAGGGCCCACGCCGCGAGCGCGACCGTGACCAGCGCCGACTTCTGCATCGCCGCACGCTACGGCGTCCCTCCGTTCCGCACCAAGAAAGCGGCGATCCGGTCTATCCTCGGAGCGTGCGCGCCGTCGCGACGTCGTTCTTGCTCGTCGCGACCGCGTGGATCGCCTTCGGCTGCGCGCTCGCGCCCGTCGACCTGCGCGGCCGCGCGTGCCCGTGCGCGACCGGGTGGGTGTGCGTGTCGGGCGTGTGTG
>JALYRN010000248.1 GCA_030855295.1 Myxococcota bacterium
CTCCGGCCCCTTCCGTCCGCGCGCGCGGCGCGCGCTCCCGTACGGGACCTCCGCGGGCGAGCACTCCTGTGGGGGTCAAGCGGCCTTCGAAGACATCGCCTGGTGCTGCCCGGGCAGGGCCGCGCTCTCGCCGTGGAACGTCGCGCCCGTGCTCGCCATGTGGACGAGCACCGGCGCCGGCGCGAAGCGGTTGCCGTGTCGATCGCGCAGGCGCTCGAGGCGACGCACGATCTCGCGCGCGCCGACGGTGTCGACGTAGCGGAACGGCCCGCCGCGGAACGGCGGGAAGCCCAGCCCGAAGATCGCGCCGATGTCGCCGTCGCGCGCGCTGCGCAGGATGCCCTCGCCGAAGCAGAGGCACGCCTCGTTGACGAACTGCAGCGCGCAGCGCTGCGCGATCTCGTCCTTCGGCAGCTTCTTGCCCGGCGTGAGCCCGAGCACCGCGTACACGGACGGATCGACGCGCTTCTTCCCCTTCTTCTTCTCGTCGTAGAGATAGAAGCCGCGCTTGTTCTTGCGGCCGAAGCGCTCGTCCGCGATCAGCTTCTCGAAGCCGGGCGGCGGCTTCATGCGATCGCCGAACGCCGAGTGCACGATGTGCCCGACCTTCTCGGCGACGTCGATGCCGACCTCGTCGAGCAGCGTGATCGGACCGACCGGGAAGCCGAAGTCCACCAGCGCGCCGTCGATGTCTTCGATCGTCACGCCCTCGGCGAGCAGGAACGCGGCCTCGTTCATCAGCGGCCCGAGGATGCGGCTCGTGTAGAAGCCGACTCCGTCGTTGACGACGATCACCGTCTTGCCCTGCTTCTTGCCGAGCTCGACGCAGGTCGCCGTCACCTCCGGCGAGGTCTTCGGCGTCACGATGATCTCGAGCAGCGGCATCTTCTCGACCGGCGAGAAGTAGTGCATCCCGATCACGTTCTCGGGACGCGCGCTCGCCTCGGCGATGCGCCCGATCGGGATCGACGACGTGTTCGACGCGAAGATCGTCCGAGGGCCGCACTCGCGCTCGACGTCCTTCAGCACGCGGTGCTTGAGCGCGAGGTCCTCGAACACCGCCTCGATCACGACCTCGCAGTCGCGCATGCCGTCGTACCCGGTGGTGCCGGTGACGAGCGAGAGCTGCTCGCTCGCCTCTCGCGCGCTCATGCGCTTGCGCTTCACCTTCGTGTCGACCAGCGACTTCACGTACGACAGGCCGCGCGCCACGCCCTCGGCGTCCTTGTCCTTGAGGCGCACGGGGATCTTCGCGATCGTCGCGTTCACGTACGCGATGCCCGCGCCCATCAGACCCGCGCCGAGCATCCCGACCTTGTGCACCGGCCGCGCCTTCACCGTCGGATCGCCGGTGCCGTTGTCCTTCTTCAGCGCGTTCGTCGCGAAGAAGATGCTCATCAGCTGCGCCGCCTGCGGCGACATCACGAGCTCACCGAACGCGATCGCCTCCGCCTCCAGCCCCGCCTCGAAGCCCTTCTCGAGCCCGGTCCGCACCACCTCGAGGATCCGCTCGGGCGCCGGGTAGTTCCCGCGGCTCTTCGCGAGCAGCGCCTTGCGCGCCTGATCGAACAGGAAATTTCGGCCGAGCGGCGTCTTCGTGAGGGCGGCCTCCTGCAGCGCCGCGGTGCCCTCGAGCCTCGGGCCCTTCGGCGCCGCGCTCTTGGGCGCGCCGTCCTTCGACCATGTCTCCGCGAGCGCGAGCGCGCGCTGGCACGCGACCTCGAGCAGGATCGCCTGCGGCACCACCTCGTCGACGAGGCCTGCCTTCTTCGCGCGCTTCGCGTCGAGCTGCTTGCCCGTCAGCAGCAGATCGAGCGCCGTCTGGATCGGCACCAGGCGCGGCAGGCGCTGCGTCCCGCCGGCGCCCGGCAGCACGCCGAGCTGCACCTCGGGCAGGCCGAGCTTCGTCTTCTTGTCGTCGCTCGCGACGCGCGCCGCGCACGCCATCGCGACCTCGAGCCCACCGCCCAGCGCCGCGCCGTGGATCGCGGCGACGACCGGCACGCGGAAGGTCGCGATGCGGTCGAGGCTGCGCTGCCCCTTGCGCGACAGCTCGGCGACCTCGTTCTCGCTCTTGGCCTCCTGCAGCATCGAGATGTCGGCGCCCGCGATGAAGCCGTTCTTCTTGCCCGACGTGAACACCACCGCCTTGCATGCGGTGTCGCGCTCGAGCTCGTCGAACACGCGCGCGGCCTCGTCGTTGAACGACCATCGCAGCGTGTTCACCGGCTCACCGGGGACGTCCATCCGCACGACGGACACACCGTCGGCGCGCCGCTCGATCGAGAGCGCCGATCCTTCCGACTTCGCGGTGGAGTGCGCCTGCTGCCCGGACACGTGGGTGCTCGCCATGTCAGTTGACCTCCAGGACCATCGCCGCGCCGAGACCGCCCGCCGCGCAGGCGGTCACGAGACCGAGGTTGCCGCCACGCCGGCGCAGCTCGCGCAGCGTCTGCGTGATCTGCCGCGCGCCGGTCGCCGCGAACGGATGCCCGATCGCGATCGAGCCACCGGTCGGGTTCAGCTTGTCGGGATCGATCTCGCCGATCGCCTCGCTGCGCCCGAGCTCCTTCTCCGCGAACTGCTTGCTCGCGAACGCGCGCGTGTTCGACAGCACCTGCGCCGCGAAGGCCTCGTGCATGTCGACGACGTCGAGGTCGGGCAGCTTCAGCCCCGCGCGCTCGAGCGCGATCGGCGACGCGTGGCTCGGGCCCATCAGCATCTGCCCGCGCGGATCGAGCGCCGCGAACGCGTAGCTCTTGATGAACCCGAGCGGCGTCAGGCCCATGGCCTTCGCCTTCTCCTCGCTCATCAGCAGTAGCGCGCTCGCGCCGTCGGTCAGCGGCGACGAGTTCGCCGCGGTGATCGTGCCGTACTTGCGATCGAACACCGGCTTGAGCTTCGCGTAGCTCTCGAGCTTGCTGTCCTCACGGACCAGGTTGTCCTTCGAGTACGGCGTCAGCCCCTTGCTGCCGTTCGGCACGTAGACCGTCATCACCTCATCGGCGAAGAGCCCGTCGCTCCACGCCTTCGCGGCGCGCGTGTGCGAGCGATGCGCGACCGCGTCCTGCTCGGCGCGCGGGATCGAGTTCTCCTTCGCCATCTTCTCCGCGCTCTCGCCCATCGACAGCCCGGTCGAGTACTCGACCAGCGCGGGCGGCACCGGGAGCAGGTCCTTGGGGCTCAGCTTCGAGAACGCCTTGAGCCGCTCGGGCAGCGAGCGCGCCTTGCTCGCATCGAGCAGCGCCTGGCTCAGCTTCTTGCTGACGGTGATCGGCACGTCGCTCGAGCTGTCGGCGCCGCCGCTGATCCCGCAGTCGATCGCGCCCGCCATGATCGCCTCGGCGACGCTGACGGTGCTCTGGTACCCGGTCGCGCACGCGCGGCTGACGCTGAACGCCTCGATGTCCTTCGGCATCCCGGTGCCGAGGACGATCTCGCGCGCGATGTTCGGCGCGACGAGCGACGGCAGCACCTGCCCGTAGACCACCTGCTCGATCTCGCCGGGCGCGACGCCGCTGCGCACCAGCAGCTCGTTCACCACCGCCTGCCCGAGCTCGAGCGCCGACATGTTCCTGTAAGCCGAGCTCTGCTTCGCGAACGGAGTCCGGAGCCCCGCCACGATCGCGACCCGCGCGCCGTTGCCGTTCGTTCCCTTGGCCAAAGCGACCTCCACCCTTCGAGCGACGAAATGAATCGCCATTCAGCGACGACGACGAAGGGAAGTAGGACGATTGACGCAGCGTGTCAAGCGCCAGTCGGTGACGAATTCCGGCGTCCACTCGGCACTGCGACGTCGCAGCTGACATGCTCGATCGCGTGTACGCCGCGCCCTTCCTGCGAGCCGTGAAGATCGTCCCCGAGCGGGTCGACGCCTGGGACGAGCACCCCTTCTCGCTCCCGTGGACGCGCGACCTCCACCTGCGCTTCCGCTCGCCGGTCACGTTCTTCGTCGGCGAGAACGGCTCCGGGAAGTCGACGCTGCTGAAGGCGATCGCGAGCCTCGTCCAGCTCCCGCTCTCGGGCGGCGGCCGCAACGAGCGCGACCACCACTTGGCGTCAGTCCGTGACCCGACCCGGGTTGACCAGGACCAGTCCCAACCCGACCAGACCCCGCCAACCGGACCAGACCCCACCCGCCAACCGGACCAGACCCCACCCGGGTTCCGCGACCCGATCCCGCCTGGCGGATGGCGGCGGTTTCGCCGGCGGCCGCCACCCTCGCGCGCGAAAAAACCTCGACGATCTGAATGCTCGAGAGCCGGCATGCGGCCTGCTCTCCGCCGCGGCATGACGCAACCACGACGCATCCTCGACGGCGCGACGTATTTGATCACCCGCCGCGCCCTTCGACGTTACTGTCTCTTCGCGCCCGATCCGCGGATCACGCAACTCTTCGTGTTCGCGCTCGCGTGGTGCGCGCAGACGTTCGGAGTCGAGGTCCACGCCGCGATCCTGATGAGCACCCACGAGCACCTCATCGTGACCGACATCTACGGCGTGCTACCGATGTTCCTGCAGATGTTCCATCGGCTCGTCGCCCTCGCGACGAAGGTCGTACGAAAATGGGAAGGGGCGGTCTGGGATCACGAGCCACCCTCGGTGGTCGAGCTGGTGACGCCCGAGGCGGTCATCCAGGAGACCGCGTACTTGATCGCGAACCCGACCGCCGCTGGCCTCGTGGAGCGCGCGTGCGACTGGCCCGGCATGACGACACTGATCGAGCAACTCGCAGGTGGTGTCCTCGAGGCTGACCGGCCCACGTTCTTCTTCGCGGCGTCGAACTCGCAGTGGGGCGAGCGTGCGTCGGTGACGCTGACGCTTCCCCGGATGCTCGACGGCGCCTATACGCCGGAGTCGTTCCGCGCGGCCGTCGCGACGGAGGTCGAGAGACTCGAGCGCGAGGCGCACGCGAAGCAACAAGAGAGACCCGAGCGCGCGGCCGACTCCGAGCAGCGCGAAGAAGAAGGAGACGCCGAACAGCGCGACGACCAGCTCGAGGCGCGCGCCAAGCGGCGCGAACAGCTGGATGTCGAGCAGCGCGACGAGCCGGCCCCCATGCACCGCGAGCAGGTGGACGCCTCGCCGCGCAAGACGCGCCGCGCGTTCGCGGGCCCGGAGCGCTGCATGCGCGTGTCGCCGTACCAGCGGATGAAGGGGTACGAAGAAATCCGTGGCCGCAACCCGGTCCTCGCCGCAGGCCGTGGTCAGACTGCTCTGCGCCTCGAGGCGATCCGAGTGCTGCGTGCGTTCCGCGCGGCGTACCGTGAGGCGCTCGATCGTTGGCGCACAGGACATCGAGACGTGGCGTTCCCGGCAGGCACCTGGATGATGCAACGACTGCACGCCGCGAACGTCGCCCACGACCTCGCGACGGCAGCGTAGCTGCGCGCAACCGAAAGCCTCGTGCCCCCATGCGGCCGGTCTGCACCCACCGGCGCAGTGCGCGCAGTGGCGGTGGCGCACGGTCGCCTAAGTCGACCGACGTCGCGCGATATGACCTCCTCGCCGCGCAACGACGCGAGCGGTGACCGCATACGTCGACACGTCGGTCGTGCTGCGGATCGTCCTCGCCGAGCCAGGAGCTCTGGCCGACCGGGAGCAGATCCGGACCGCCGTCTCGACGAGTTGCTGCGAGTCGAGGCACTGCGGAGACCGGCGCGTGCCGCGCGTACGTCCTGTCCCTCATCGAGGTTCTCGAGCTCGTTCCGCTTGGGTCGGAGATCCTGGCTCGCGCCGCTGATCCCATTTCCGATGCTGCTGCGGACGCTCGACAGCCTTACCTCGCGAGCGCGCTCCGCGCGCAGTCGGCGCGTCCCACCCTCGTGTTCGTCACGCACCATCTCGCGCTTGCGGTTGCGGCACGCGCGGTTTTGCCGACGCGCAGTCGGCGTGGTGCCGCGCGTGAAGCGTCGGTGCCCACGCGACCGCGACCGTGCTTGCTTCCGGTCGGGTGCTCCTCGTCGCTGATGTTCGAGCTTCCTCGAGCCCGCGCCCGAACAGTTCCGACGCGATCGGGTGCTCCCGCGCTCGAACCCCGCGCCCCAGGGTCAACCCCGGTCGGGGTGCTCCCAGGGCCAACCCCGGTCGGGGTGCTCCCAGGGCCAACCCCGGTCGGGGTGCTCCCAGGGCCAACCCCGGTCGGGGTGCTCCCAGGGCCAACCTCGGTCGGGTGCTCCCTGCTCCCGGCCGGGCTGTCGCAGGGCCAACCCCGGGTCGGGTGGCTCCTGGCCGGGCTCGGTCGGGTGCTCCTGGCCGGGCTCTGTCCTGCGCGACGGCGGTAGAGGTGACCACGAGGACGGTCACTGCACTGAGCCAGGTCCGCATCGGGACAATCAACTGCAGCTCGATGCCGTGGGTCACCCCCCCTTCGGGGGTGACGAGGGCACGGTGGCGGTCGCACCGCGCGCGGTACGGGGCTCGGCG
Organism: Myxococcota bacterium; assembly: GCA_030855295.1. GTDB lineage: Bacteria > Myxococcota_A > Polyangia > Polyangiales > Sandaracinaceae > Sandaracinus. Next base: position 6,427 of record JALYRN010000248.1, read on the forward strand.
GTGTCTTGACCCCGGCCGCGAATGTGTCCACATCAGGTCATGATGCGCGTCAAGATCGCGGAGCTGAAGAGCCACCTCTCGGAGCACTTGCGGAACGTCGAGCGGGGCGATGAGGTGATCGTGACGGATCGGGAGAGGCCGATCGCGAGGATCGTCCCGTTCGAGACGCCGGGCACCGTGGTGCTTCGCGCGGCGGTGGTTCCGTTCGCGCAGGTGCGTCGGCGGAAGTGGAAGCCGGCGCGCTGGGCGCTCGGCAGCTCGGAGCTCCTCGACGAGGAGCGACGCGAGCGGTGATCGCATACGTCGACACGTCGGTCGTGCTGCGGATCGTTCTCGGCGAGCCAGGCGCACTCGCAGAGTGGAGGAAGATCCGGACCGCGATCTCGAGCGAGCTGCTCAGAGTCGAGGCGCTGCGAACGATCGATCGCGCCCGAATCCGTCTGGGCCTCTCGGATGCCGAGATCAGCGCTCGCAGAGCGGATGTCCTGGCCGTCATCGAGGGTCTCGAGCTCGTGCCGCTCGGGCCGGAGCTACTCGCGCGCGCCGCCGATCCCTTTCCGACGCTGCTGCGAACGCTGGACGCACTGCACCTCGCGAGCGCGGTGCGCGTGCAGTCGGTGCGTCCCACGCTCGTGTTCGCGACGCACGATCTGGAGCTTGCGATCGCGGCACGCGCGATCGGGCTCCGCGTCATCGGAGCCTGATCACGCGGAGCGAGGCGGCGACATGAACCTGCCGCCGCTCGCCTCGCCTCGCTCCGCTCCCGCCGCGCTCGATCAGATCCCTCGCGCGCTGCGATACGGGTCGTACACGACCGGCGGCGGGACGGGGTCGCCGCCCGACATCAGGAGGAACTCGCGCATGCTGTCGAGCGGGATGAGGTAGTGGCGCGGGTGATCGCCCGCGAAGTCCATCATCTCGTTGAGGCCGGCCGCGAGTCGACCCGCGGCGTCGACTCCGCCGGACTGCAGCGCGCTCTCCATCTCCGAGCGACAGCCCCAGCGGTCGCCGGTGCCGGTGTCGACGTAGCGCGACACGAACGACGCCGTCCACACGCCGCTGTCGTCGATTCGCGCGCGGAGCACGAAGTGGCCGTGACGCGCCTCGCACCAGAAGCTGTCGAGCTCGAAGTCCTGGCGGAGGTCGAACGTGCGCTCGCTGCGGATCCGGAGCCGCGGATCGCCGTCGACGGTGGCGCCGCTCGGGAGGTCGTCGAGCCCCGCGTTCCACGCGGTCGTCACGAGCCACGAGAGCCCGAGCTCGCCGACGTCGCGCGCGTGCTGGACGAAGTACACGGACGCGACGCGATCCGCGAAGCCGCTCGCCTGCGTGTGCAGGTTGACGTCGACCGTCTGGCCCGCCGCGCAGTAGATCATGCGGCCGGTGCCGAACTCGCTCCACTCGCTGATCGTCGTCGAGGTGTTGTACGCGTTGAACAGCACGACGTGCGCGTCGCGCGCGCCGCACGTCAGGCGCACCGAGCTGACGCGCCCGAGGAGCCCCGCCGACTCGACCTGGGTCTTGGTGATCAGCCGGATCGTCTCCTGCGTCCCGTTGGGCGTGAGCGCGACGGACAGCTGCGTGCCCCACAGGCCTGCTTCCGAGAAGAGCGTCAGTCGGGTCGGCGGGTCGCCGAATCCGACTCTCGTGAACAACAGCTCTTCTTCGGCCGCTCCCAGCTCGTCGTCGGCGGTCCCGCTCTCCATCGCACAGCCACCGAACGCCAACAGCGCGCCGAGCAGAACCGTGAGCTTCGCAAGTCGTCCCATGATCGCCGTTCCTCCCATGCGCGACGGGTCCTGCCGCCGCGCTCGAGAGGGCACCATCGCAACCGCCGTACCGCGCGGGCTCGCCCGGAATTCGGCCGAATTCGCGTACTGCGCGCGGACCGCACGCGCGCGGCACGCGGGCCGTCACGCGCCCGTCGAGCCCGAGCGGCTCGACGTCAGAAGCGCTTGCTCGCGCCGCCGCCGCCGAAC
>JALYRN010001108.1 GCA_030855295.1 Myxococcota bacterium
GGCGAAGGGGGCGAGTGATGGCCCGGCAGCCGCGCGCGCGGCGTGCGCCGCGTGGCGTCAGCTTCGTGCTGCTCTCGATGATCGCTGCGAGCGTGCCGGCGTCGACCGCCGGCGCGCAGGGCGCCGAGGGCGTGGATCGCGAGCTGACCGCGATCGAGGGGCAGACGCGAGCGCTCCTCGGGGAGCCGCTCCGTCGTGAGGGGCTCCGCAGCCCGACCCACGTGGAAGAGCGGCTCACCGACGGCGAGCTCTTCTACCGGCTGCAGGACTACGTCCGCGCGTCGATCATCTTCACCGACATCGTCGAGAACTTCCCGAACCACGCGGCGTACCCCGACGCGCTGTTCCTGCTCGCCGACTCGCTCTTCCGCGCCGGCGACTACCTCGGCGCACGCACCCGCTTCCGTGAGGTGCTCGCGCACTCGGGCGAGCCTCTCTTTCGTCCCTTCATCCAGCGCTCTCTCGGGCGTCTGATCGAGATCGCGATCCACACCCGCGACTTCGAGGGGATCGACGAGGTCTTCGCGCAGCTGAACCGGCTCCCGCCCTCGGAGATCGAGGCCGCGACGACATACTTCCGCGCGAAGTATCTCTACAACCGCGCGGTGCCCACGGAGGACGTGCTCCGCGCGCCGACCGGCAGCCAGGACACCGGCCACCCGCAGGTGCAGGGCATCGATCTCGCCGCGCTCGATCGGGCGCGCGAGGCCTTCGAGGCGGTGCAGGAGGGCAGCCCGTACTATCCGCAGGCGCGTTACTTCGTCGGCGTCATCTACACGCTGCGCGAGCAGTACCCGCAGGCGATCGAGGCGTTCACCCGCGTGCTGCGCGCGCCGGCGACGACCGAAGAGCACGTCCAGATCGCGGAGATGACGCAGCTCGCGCTCGGTCGTCTGTACTACGAGACCGATCAGCTCGAGCAGGCGGTCGAGGCGTACCAGGCGATCCCGCGGACGAGCTCGAACTTCGACGAGGCGCTCTACGAGATTGCCTGGGTCTACATCCGCATGGGCGACGCAACGCGCGCCGAGCGCGCGCTCGAGGTGCTCGGCGTCGCGGCGCCGGACTCGCAGCACATCCCGGACGCGAAGATCCTCCGCGGCAACCTGCTGCTCCGCAACGGCCGCTACGAAGAGGCGAACCGCGTCTTCCGCGAGGTCGCGCGCGAGTTCGGCCCGGTGCGGCGCGAGCTCGACGAGATGCTCGCCGAGCACGACGACCCCCGCGCGTACTTCCGCCAGCTCGTGCGCGAGAACATGGAGTCGTTCGACGCGAACGCGTTCCTGCCGCCGCTCGCGCAGCGCTGGGCGGGCATCGAGGGCGACATGGATCGCGCGCTCGGCGTGCTCTCGGATCTCGCGGAGGCGCGCCAGCTCGTGCAGGAGACCTCGCAGCTCGTGCAGCGCCTGACCGCGGCGCTGTCACAGCCCAACGGTGTGGCGGTGTTCGCGGATCTGCGCCGTCAGCGCGAGCTGACCACCGGCATCCGCAACCGCTTGATCCGGCTGCGCCGCCAGGCGATCGGCGCGGAGTCCAGCAGCGGCGGCAGCGCCGAGCTGGAGGCGGTGCGCTCGCAGCGTCGAGAGATCGAGCGCTTCATCGATCGCATGCCGACCAGCGACGAGGACTTCGCCTCGATGGACGGCGCGGTGCTCAGCCGCTACCGGCGCCTCGAGCGCGAGCTCGCGCGCATGGAGGTCGAGCTGCTCGGCATGGAAGCGCGGATCGTCGCGACCGATCGCTACCTCGGAGCGACCGAGGGAACGCGCGACGCGAGCGGCGATGCGGCCGTCCGCACCGAGCTCACGCAGCAGCGTCAGGCGGTCGCCGACTATCGAGACGAGATCCAGCAGCTGAGGATCCTGCTCGAGGCCGGTCGCCTGCAGGTCGGCGTGGGCGATGATCGCTACGCGCGACACGAGCGGCTGCGCGCGGAGCACGCCCGCCTCGTCGCGCAGGAGCGCCAGCTCGGCGGCGGATCGACCCGGCTCGATCCGCTCTTCCGCCGGATGGCCTCGGTCGAGAGCCAGCTCGACACCCGCGACGCCGAGATCGACCGCATCGTGCAGGAGCGGACCGCCGCGATCCGCGCGGAGGTCGACGAGGAGTCGGCGCGCATCGCCGGCTACCGCGCCGAGCTCGAGTCGCTCGAGTCCGAGGCCGAGGTCGTCGTCGGTGCCGTGACGCACGACAACTTCCGCCGCGTGCAGGCGCGCTTCTACGACCTCGTGCTGCGCGCCGACGTCGGCCGCATCGACGTGTCCTGGGCGGAGCGTGAAGAGCACCGCATGCGCGTCGAGATGCTGACCCGCGAGCGCTCGCAGGAGCTGCGGAGGCTCGACGACGATTTCCGAGAGATCACGGACGAAGGCGGGGGCGCGCCGGGCGCGGCCGCGTCCGACGATGCCGGTGAGGAGAGCACGCAGTGACCGGGAGGCTTGTGTCGGACCGGTACTTCCTCGGTGCGTTCGGATCGTTCGTCTCGATCGCGGCGATCGCCGCGATCGCGCCGTTCGCGAGCGCACCCCGAGCGATGGCGCAGGACGCAGGCG
>JALYRN010000249.1 GCA_030855295.1 Myxococcota bacterium
CGCGTGTCGGCCACCGCTCCATCCGAGCCACACCCCACCGCGCGCATCCAGCGCCGGCCCGAGGCCCGACACGAGCCCGCCGACGTTGCGCGCGCGCTCGCTCTCGCCGGCCGCCGCTGCTGCGGGCGCGTCGGGCAGTCGGTTCGAGATCACGACCAGCGACGCACCTCCCGAGTCGCCGCGCGTCGCGCGCGAGAGCGGGCGCGGAAAGGCGATCTCGCCGCTGTGCTCGCGCGCCGTGCGCGTGCGCAGGAGCGTGCGCAGGAACGACTTCACGGCGCCGGTGTCGTCGAGGCGCGCGGTCGCGCGCGTGGGGCGATCGGCGTCTCCGACGAGGATTGCGACGTCGCCGGGGCCGAGCGCGGCGAACGTGTCTTCGTCGGTGAGATCGTCGCCGAGCGCGACGAAGCAGGTGCCCATCGGCGCGCGCGTGCGCAGCCAGTCGACCGCGCTGCCCTTGTGCGCGCCGCGATGCCGCACCTCGAGCACCTGCGAGCCCTCGAGAAGCTCGTACTCGGGGTGCTCCCGCACCCAGGTCTCGATCGCGTCCGAGGCCTCGACGATCAGCGCCTCCCGACCCGACGCGGGCACGCGCCGGTAGTGGAGCGTCACCGACCAGCTCTTGCGCTCGACCAGCGCGCCCGCGTGCGCGCGGGCCAGCGTGCGCAGCGAGCGCTCGATCTGCGCCGGGTCGGCGCCGTGCAGCGGCATCGACGACCACCCGCGCGCATCGCGCCGCCACGCGCCGTGCTCCGCCGCGAGCAGCAGATCGGACACGTCGCCGAGCATCGCGTCGAGCTCCTCGCGCTTGCGACCGCTCACGATCGCGACCTGCAGCCCGCTCGTGCGCGCGAGCGCGCTCACGAGCTCGTGGGTGGCCTCGTCGACGCGCGCCTCGGTCGGCGTCTCCGCGAACGGGATCAGCGTTCCATCGAGATCGAGGACCAGCGCCACGCTGGGCGATTTCGCGATCGTCTCGAGAAGCTCGGGGCCCTGTGCGTCCATGACGTCTCCGGGAAGCCGACCCGCGCGACGATCGCCCTTGCGGACGCAGCTCGTCGCACGGCCATCGGCCGGGAAGATGTTTCGCTCGCGCGATGCCGATCGGCCACCCACCGCTCCCCAGGGCGGACGGACGACCCACACACACGCGGCCACCGTCATAGCACGCGCCAGCGAGATCGCAGGTCGTCCGCGCGCGGACGGAAGCGACCGGAGCGGGCGAGCCGTTTCTCGGACAGGCTTCGAGCTCCGCGCGAGCACGCTCTTGCCGCTGCGCGCGGGGCACGGCAGGATCGCGCCGGCTCGCTGCATGGGACATCGCGAGAGAGCGCCGGATCGCGAGGGAGACGACGACGGCGCGCGCGCCTCGTCGCCGGACGACATCTTCGTGAGCTTCGTGCGCCGCGCGAACGCCGAGTGGGTCGCGTCGGTCGAGGCGCTGCTCAGCGAGCCGCTCGCGGTCGAGCGCGGCGCGGAGGCGGAGGCCGACGAAGCCGATGTCGAGGACGACGACGACCCCGAGCCGGCCGCCGAGGGCACCGATCGCATCGTGCTGCTGACGCAGAAGAAGTCTTTCCCGCCGCCGAAGCCGCCCGAGGGGGACGTCACCGTGCGCAAGAGCGCGGCGGAGATCTTCGCCTCGCAGCGGCGCTCACGACGCCCTCGGCCCGCGCGCCCGCGGAGCGCGGCGGGCAGCGCGCCCGAGGAGTGGCAGAGCGTCGTGCCGCGCCCGTCCGAGGACACGCAGCGCCGCGAGGCCCGGCGCATCGTCCCCGACGTCGCGTCGGTCCCGCCCCCCGCGGAGCTCCCGCAAGAAGGCAGCGAGGACGGCCAGATCCCGAGCGCCGAGCTCGATCGCAAGCTCGCCGACATGGAGGTCCTGCTTCGCTACGGGCACGACGCGCAGGTCGAGGGCGAGCTCGTCGCGCTCCGCAGCGCGTACCCCGGCGACCTCCTCCTGGTGCGGCGCATCGCCGAGCTCTACATCGCGCTCTCGCTCGCCGAGCCCGCGCTCGAGGCGCTCTTCGCGCTCGCGACCGGTCTCTTCGAGCGGCGCAACGTCGAGGGCATGCGCCAGACGCTCGAGCAGGTGCTCGTGCTCGATCCCGACAACGGCCGCGCCAAGCGCCTCCTGTCGCTGCTCGAGCAGCGACCTTCGTCTCCGCCGAAGGGCCAGCGGTGATCCCTCATCCGTGGCAGAATCCGCGCTGCGGACGAACGCGTCTTCGCCCCCCATGCGCCACTGCGAGAAGGTCGTCTTCATCGGCGGAGCCGGACACTCGGGCTCGACGCTGCTCGGGCTGATGCTCGGCGCATCGCCGTCGGTGTTCTATGCCGGTGAGGCGCGCAAGAGCCTCTTCCTCGGCGACGAGACCAAGCCGCTCAAGAAGCGCGTGTGCAAGCTCTGCGGCCCGTCGTGCCGCGTGTGGGGCGAGCTCGACATCCCCGCCGACGTCGATCTCTACGAGGCGCTCGCCCGCACGACCGGGCGCTCGATCGTGGTCGACTCGACCAAGAACCTCGGGTGGATCGACCGACAGCTCGCGGCGCTGGAGGGCACCGGCGCCGCGCGGCTGCTGATCTTCCTGGCGCGCGACGGTCGCGCGGTCGTCACGTCGCGGCTGCGCAAGTACCCCAAGACTCCGGCGCGAGAGCACGCGACCGACTGGGTCGCGCAGATCCGCGCGACCGAGGAGCTCACCGCGCGCTTTCCCGGGCCGGTGCTGCGGCTGCGCTACGAGGAGCTCGCGTCCCGGACCGAGCCGGTGCTGCGCGAGGTCGCGGAATTCGTCGGCGTGCCGTTCAGCGCGCCGATGCTCGCGCCGTGGACGACCGAGCAGCACCCGCTCGGCGGCAACAACGGCACGCAGTTCCTGTTCGCGCGCGAGCGGGCGCCGGGCGACGGCGTCGTCGAGCTCACCGAGAAGACGCGCGAGCACTACGGCGCCCACCCCCGCGGCGTCGTGCTCGACCTTCGCTGGAAGCGCGAGATGAGCGCGCAGGCGCGCGCCGAGTTCGACGCCGTCGCGGGCGAGGCCAACGCGCCGTATGCGTGGAACGACGCGGGAGAGACCGCGTGAGGCTCGGTCTCTCCGAGGGCTCGGTCGAGACGCTGCCGGGCACCTTCGCGCCGGAGGGCGCGCGCCCGATCGAGCTCGTCTTCCGCACGGTCGGAGAGCGCACGAGCGAGCTCGCGCTCGACCTCGCGCTGCGGCACGTGAAGCCGACGCGCGCGCACGTGATCCGCGACGTGAAGCCGTTCGCGCTCGCGGTCCGCCGCATGCTCGAGATCGAGCACGCGTGCGATCACGTGGTCCACATGGACGCCGACTGCCTGATCCTCGAGGACATGCGGCCGTTCCTCGACGGCAACCGCGACCCCTACGTCGACTGCTACGTGCGGGATCGGTTCCGCGGGCGCATCCACTGCGGCGTGCACGTCACGCGCATCGACGTCGTGAACAAGATGCGCGAGATCCCGGAGCCCGAGAGCGATCTCGCGTACGTGCTCCGCCCCGAGTCGCGCCTGCGCAACATCGCGCTCGCCGAGCTCGGGCTCGAGAAGCAGCTCAAGAGCGTGCACATCCTGCACGACCACTTCCAGCGCCACACCGACATCTTCGCGAAGTACGCGCTGCGCGAGCTGCGGAGCCGCACCGAGTTCCAGAGACGGCGGCTCGACGCCTCGATGGCGCGCTGGGGTCAGGGCGACGACTTCGACGTCGCGCGCCACGCGATCGCGCACGCCGCGCGCACCGTGCCGCCCGAGGCGAAGGCGAAGCACGTCGAGCTCTACATCCGCAACCTCCCCTACATCGCCGAGGTGGAGGTGCGGAAGCTGGGCCTGACGCAGACCGGGCAGGTCACGATGGAGGAGGTCGAGCGAGCCGTGAAGAACGATCCGCAGAGGCTCGGTCCCGCGCCGGCGAAGCCGAAGGTGTTCGGTCTCGGTCTGTCGCGCACCGGCACGCGCTCGCTGACGGCGGCGCTCCACGTGCTCGGCTTCGACACCGTCCACTACCCGACCGATCGCGACACGCTCGACACGCTCGTGCGCGGCGATGCGCGCTTCCCGCTGCTCGATCACTACGACGGGCTGACCGACATCACGGTCGCGCCGTACTTCGAGGATCTCGATCGCCTCCACCCCGGCGCGCGGTTCATCCTCACCGTGCGGGACGACGAGGGCTGGCTGCAGTCCTGCCGCAACCACTGGACCGGGCGCTCGGCGTACGAGGAGGGCCCGCGCGAGGGCGTCGGCATCGAAGAGCACCGCGTCCACATGGAGATCCGCCGCTTCCTGCGCGCGGCGGTCTATGCGAGCTACGAGTTCGACGAGGCGCGCTTCCTGCGCGCGCACCGCCGGCACGTCGAGAGCGTGAAGCGCTACTTCGAGGGTCGTCCGGACGATCTGCTCGTGCTCGACATCGCGGCGGGCGAGGGGTACGAGCGGCTCGCTCCCTTCCTCGGCGTCGCGCTCCCCGAGCAGCCCTTTCCGCACAAGGGCAAGCGCCTCACCGAGCGCATGGCCGAGCAGCACGCGAACCTCGAAGTCGACGATTGACGATCGATCGTCCGCAGCGGATGGCGAACGAGAACGGAGGCACGGGACGGATCGCGGCGAGCGCGTGGGTGATGCGCCTCGTGTTCCGCGTCGCTCCCGGGCTCACGATCACGATCGCGATCTGCACGCTCGCGACCGGCGCGCTGCCGGCGGCGGCGGCGTACGTCGGCAAGTGGATCGTCGACACCGTCGTGCTCGCGCTCGCGTCCGGCGGCGACGGCTGGGGCATCTACAAGCGCGAGCTCTGGGCGCTGATCGCGCTCGAGGGCGGCATCCTCGGGCTGTTGGTCGCCGCGCAGCGCGCGCAGGCGGCGGCGCAGGCGATCCTGCGCACGCAGCTCGCGAACCGCGTCAGCGAGATGATCCTCGCCAAGGCGAGCACCCTCGATCTGACGCAGTTCGAGGACTCCGAGATCCACGATCGGCTGATGCGGGCACGGCGCGACGCCGGGACGCGTCCGTACAACCTCGTCAGCGGCCTCTTCGTCGTCGCGCGCAACGTGGTGACGCTCGCAGCGTGCGTCGTCGTGTTGCTCGAGCTCTCGTGGTGGGCGGTGTTGATCGTCGTGCTCGCCGGGCTGCCGGCGTTCCTCGCGGAGCTGCGGTTCTCGCAGCAGATCTTCGATCAGCAGCGCCGGCGCTCTCCGGAGCAGCGCGAGCAGGCCTATCTCGAACAGCTGCTCTCGCGCGAGGACTTCGCGAAGGAGGTGAAGCTCTATGCGCTCGCGCAGCCGCTGCTCGAGCGCTTCCGCGCGATCGCAGCGCGCATCGAGCGCGAGGAGCGCGGCATCACCGTGCGGCGCAACACCTGGGGCACGCTGCTGAACCTGCTCGGGACGATCGCGTTCTATCTCGCGTACGCGTGGATCGTGCACCGCACGGTGAACGAGCACCTCACGCTCGGCCAGATGACGATGTACCTCGTCATCTTCCGGCAGGCGCAGCAGGGCGTGACGAACGGGCTCGCGAGCCTCGGGCTGATGCTCGACGATCACCTCTACCTCCGCGACCTGCAGTCGTTCCTGTCGCTGCCCGTGACGGTCCCGACCGGCACCGCGGAGCGCGGCCCCGATCCGAGCGCGGGCCTGGTCGTCGAGCACCTGACGTTCACGTATCCGGGCGCGCCGCGACCGGCGCTCGAGGACGTGAGCTTCGCGATGCGGCCGGGCGAGATGGTCGCATTGGTCGGCCAGAACGGCTCGGGAAAGACGACGCTCCTCAAGCTCGTCACGCGCCTCTACGAGCCGCGCTCGGGGCGCATCCTCCTCGACGGGCTCGACGTGCGCGACTGGGACGTCGCGGCGCTGCGGCGCCGGTTCGCGCTGGTGTTCCAGGACTTCGTGCGCTTCAAGATGACGGCCGGCGAGAACGTCGGCGCGGGCGACGTCGCGTCGTGGACCGACGAGACGCGCTGGGAAGAGGCGGCGCGCCGCGGGCTCGCGCACGAGTTCGTGAGCGAGCTGCCCGACGGCTATCACACCCAGCTCGGCAAGTGGTTCCGCGGCGGGCAGGAGCTCAGCGGCGGCCAGTGGCAGAAGATCGCGCTGTCGCGCGCGTTCATGCGCGGCGACGAGCCGATCCTCGTGCTCGACGAGCCGACGTCGGCGCTCGATCCCGACGCCGAGGTGAAGCTCTTCGAGCACGTCCACGAGACGCGCGCCGAGCGCATGGTGCTGCTGATCTCGCACCGGTTCGGCTCGGTGCGCATGGCGAACCGGATCGTCGTCCTCGACCACGGCGCGGTCGTCGAGCAGGGCGAGCACGACGCGCTGATGAGCCAGGACGGCCTCTACGCGCGCCTGTTCAACCTGCAGGCCGCCGGATACCTCGGCACCCGCCCCAGCCTCGCCCCCCCACCTCGCGGCCGCCACGACGACGACGTCGAAGAGAACGACCACAGCCGCTGATCGCTGCGCCCTACAGCTCGAGCTGCATGCCCATCTCGACGACGCGGTCGGGCGGCAGCTTGAAGAAGTCGGTCGCCGGTCGCGCGTTGCGCGAGAAGAACGCGAACACGACCTTGCGCCAGTACGGCATGCCGGGGTTGCGCGTGATCACCAGCTTCTCGCGACCGAGATAGAAGCTCGTGTCCTCGGGGCGCGTGTGCAGCCCTTCCTCGTGACACGCGCGCAGCACGTCGGTGACGCGCGGCGTCTGCATGAACCCGTAGTGCGCGGTCACCTGGAAGAACCCCTCCCGCAGCCGATCGACCTTCACGCGCTGGCTGCGCGGCACCTGCGGGACGTCGTCGGTCACGATGCTGAGCAGCACGACCTGCTCGTGCAGCACCTTGTTGTGCTTGAAGTGATGCAGTAGCACCGGCGGCGTGCCGCCGAGCGTCGAGGTCATGAACACGGCCGTGCCCGGCACCCGCACCGGCACCTTGGCGTCGACCTCCTCCAGGAACTTGTCGAGCGGCCGCGAGCGCTCCTTGAGGAAGCGCCACACGCGATCGCGCCCCGCCTTCCACGTCGTCATGATCGCGAGCATCGCGCCCGCGGTCGCGAGCGGGAACCAGCCGCCCTGCGGCAGCTTGTCGACGTTCGCCATCAGGAACGGGATGTCGATCGACAGCATCAAGATGCAGAGCGCGAGCGCCTTGCCGCGCCCCCACCACCGCCGCGCCACGATGAAGAACAGCACGCTCGTGATGGTCATCGTGCCCATGACCGACATGCCGTACGCGGCCGCGAGGCTCGAGCTGCTCTGGAACACGAGCACCAGCCCGATGCACGCGACCATCAGCAGTCGGTTCATCTCGGGCACGTAGATCTGCCCTTCGGTCTCGCTGGACGTGTGGCGGATCTCCAAGCGCGGCAGGTATCCGAGCTGGATCGCCTGGCGCGTCAGCGAGAACGTTCCCGAGATCAGCGCCTGCGACGCGATGACGGTCGCGGCGGTCGCCAGCAGCACCAGCGGGATCCGCATCGCTCCCTGCGCCAGCGAGTAGAACGAGTCCGCCGCGCGCTCGGGATACGCGAGCAGCATCGCCCCCTGACCGAAGTAGTTCAGCACCAGGCCCGGCATCACGATCGTGAACCACGCCATCCGCATCGGCAGCCGGCCGAAGTGCCCGAGGTCCGCGTAGAGCGCCTCGCCGCCCGTGATGCACAGCACGACGCTGCCGAGGATCCAGAACCCCTCGAATCCGTTGCGCGCGAAGTACAGCGCGGCGTGGTGCGGCGAGAGGGCGAAGAGGATCGAGGGGTTCTGCGCGATCCAGTAGATGCCGACGATGCCCAGCGTCGAGAACCACAGCACCATGATCGGTCCGAACACCGAGCCGACCTTCCCGGTGCCGCGCTTCTGCACGAGGAAGAGCAGCACCAGGATGATGAGCGCGAGCGGGATCACGAAGCGCCCCAGCGCGGGCGCGATTCCGCCGATGCCCTCGACCGCCGCGAGCACCGAGATCGCGGGCGTGAGCATTCCCTCGCTGCAGAGCAGCGAAGTCCCGAACAGCGCCGCGAGCACCATGAGCACGGGCCGCGCGCCGCGCTTCGGCAGGGCGAGCGCCAGGAGCGCGAGCGTGCCGCCCTCGCCGTTGTTGTCGGCGCGCGTGACGAACCCGAGGTACTTCACGACGATCACGAGCGTCAGCGACCAGAAGAACAGCGACATCACGCCGAACACGTTCGCCGGCGTCGGGGCGACCGCGTGCGGTCCGTGGAAGCACTCGCGCACCGCGTAGAGCGGCGAGGTGCCGATGTCGCCGTACACGATGCCGAGCGCGCCGAGCGTCAGCGCGCCCATCCCGGCCTTGCTGTGGCCCTGCCCCTGCCCCTGCCGCGGCTCGTGCACGCCGCCGCTCTTGCCGGTCGGCCGCGGGG
>JALYRN010001109.1 GCA_030855295.1 Myxococcota bacterium
ACGGACGTTCCTGCGCGTGGTCGCCGCGCTCGGTGCGGCGGCCGATCGCTTCGGGATGCGGATCACGCACTACTCGGTGCAGCGGGATCACGGGCATCTCGTGGTCGAGGCGGAGAATCGGCGCGCGCTGGCGCGCGCCATCAAGGGCCTCTGCGTGCGGATCGCGCGCGCCGTGAACAGCGCGATGGGGCGCACGGGCTCGGTGTTCGCCGACCGGTATCACGATCGCGTGCTCACGACGCCGCGCCAGGTGAGGCATGCGATCGCGTACGTGGTCTGCAACGCGCGCAAGCACGGGCTCGCGCCGCGCTCGCGGCGGTGGGTCGATCCGTGCTCGTCGGCGCCGCTGTTCGATGGATGGTCGTGCGACATCGATGCTCCGCGCGACGGGATCGCGAGAGTGGTTGCTGTTCCGCAGACGTGGTTGCTCCGGGTCGGGTGGAGGCGCGCCGGGGGCGCGATCGACCCCGCGCACCATCCCGGTCGCGCGCCCGCGTGATCGAGCGCGTCCGCGAGGCGAACGCGGGGGGTGCTATCCTCGCGGCGCGATGGGACGACTGCGCTACTCCGGCAAGCTCTTCGGCCATCTCTGGCGGTTCGCCGCGGAGAACAAGATCTATTGGATCGTGCCGCTGGTGCTGGTGCTGGGGCTGCTCGCGCTGGTGATCTTCACCGCGCAGGCGTCGACGCCGTTCATCTACACGCTATGGTGAGCCGCCGCCTCGGTCGGCTGCTCGCAGCCTCGCTCGTCGTCGCCTCGCTCGTGGCCGCCTCGCTCGTGGTCGCCTCGCTCGTGGTCGCGGCGAGCGTGTCCGCGCAGAGCACCGGGAGCAGCGCGGGTGGAGGGAGCTGGGGCTCGTCTTCGGGCTCGAGCAGTGGCGGCAGCAGCAGCAGCGGCGGGTACCGCGGCGGGTCGTCGTCGAGCGGCGCCGCCTCGGCCAATTCGTACGAGCCGCCGTTCGGGGTGCAGTGCGTGGTCGCGATCGCGTTCCTCGGGCTCTTGGCGTTGATCTTCCGCGGGATCATGCACGTCAACGCGCCCGCGAAGATCGGCGTCTCGGTCCTCCAGATCGCGATCGATGCGCGGTCGCGACGCTTCGTGCAGGACGCGCTGGGGAAGATGGTGGCGACGAGCGACACGGCGTCGCGGCAAGGTCTCGCGGAGCTCCTCGGCGCGGCCGCGCGCGCGCTGAGCTCAGCGAAGCTCGCGTGGATCTACGCCGGCGCGACGCGCTTCGATCCGATGCCGCAGTCCGAGGCGCGGGCGACGCACGGGCGCGCGTCACACGACGCGCGCTCGCGCTTCCAGACGGAGCTCGTCCGCAAGGTGGACGGCACCCTGCGCACCGAGGTGGCGCCCGAGCTCGTCGCGCGCGAGCACGAGGGCGAAGGCGCCGTGGTCGTCACGCTCGTCGTGGCGTCGTACGCGCCGCTGGTCGCGGTCGATCCGGCGCGGGTGGACGAGATCGATGCGCTGCTCGCTCGGCTCGCCGCGCTGACTCCGGCACAGCTCGTCGCGCTCGCATTGATCTGGTCGCCGTCGGCCGAGAACGATCGAATGAGCACGGCCGAGCTGGAGGCTGTGTACCCGGAGCTCACGCGGCTCGTCGCGGCAGTGGGCCGCGTGTTCTGTACGTACTGCGCCGGCCCGCACGCGGCCGAGCTGACGAAGTGCCCCCACTGCGGCGCGCCGACCACGCGAGGCCGACCGGTGTCCGCGAACGGCTGAAGCGCGGATCTCGGAGCGGGCGCGCTCACACCACGTCGCCCGGAGGCGGTCGAGCACGGCGTCGCACAGGCGCGCGATCGAGTCGGGCCGCCCGGTGCACAGGCGCGCGACGAGGCGCAGGCGTTGCGCTCTTTCCGGTCGCCGTGGGCACGCCCGCGGCGATGCGACTACAGTGTCGCCCCCATGCGCTCTCGACTCCTCTCCGCCGGCGCGCTCGTCGCGCTCTCCTCTCTCTCTCTGTCGGCCTGCTCTTCGTGCAGCGAAGAGGCGGCGACCGATCCGCCGGCGACGCCGCCCACCGGCGCGAGCGCGACCGAGGCCGAGGCGCCTCCGCCTCCGATCGATCGGCTGCGCTTCAACCAGCTCGCGATGCGGCTCGACGTGCCGCTCTTCTGGACCGCCGACACCGACTCCGACGGAGCGCCGGACCCGAGCGAGATCCGCTCGCTGCTCTTCTATCCGACCGAGGCCCGCTGGGTCGACGACGCGGGCCAGTTCACGCCCGAGTACGACGCCGCCGTCGCGCGCATCCGCGCCGAGCTCGAGGAGACCGCGCCCACCGATCCGCGCGTGACGCTCGTGCACGCCGAGCTCGATCGCGTCGCGCCGACGCTGGTGGCGAACGACCTGCGCGAGCTGCCGGACGCGCACCGCGAATTCGCGCGCCACATGGTGCGCGTCGGCGCGCTGATCGACACGCTCTACGCGCGCCAGACCGGCATGACGGCGCTCGAGCCGCAGTCCCGACAGGCCGACGTCGCGAGCCGCAGCATGTTCCGCCGCAACTGGGGCCCGCGCTGCCGCGGCGCGACGACCGAG
>JALYRN010001110.1 GCA_030855295.1 Myxococcota bacterium
GGCGGGGTCGCGCGGGTCGACGTGCTCGCGAGCGACGGAGACGCCGGCGCGCCGGTGGGCTACGCGATCGCGGTGCTCGGTGATCGCGAGCTCGAGGTGCGCCGCGACGGGGCTCGCGCGCTGCGTCGGATTGCGATCCCCGACGACGGAGCGCGGTCCGCGCGGCATCGCTGGGAGCTGCGCTTCGATCCGCGCCCCGACGAGGGAGGCGCGCTCGAGCTCGAGGTGCGGCGCGACGGGACGCTGCTCGCCGTGCTGGTGGACCCCGAGCCGCTCACGCGAGGTGAGCGCGTGGTCGTTCTCACCCGCGGAGGCGCACGCGTCGCCGCGCTCGCGATCGAGGCGGAGCGGAGCGCGGGCCAGCAGCGCCCCAGCTCGGTCGTGCGCTGACGTGATCGCGCGAGCGGTGGGCACACGACGACGCCTCGGCGAGCGCAATGCCGCGACCGTCGCGAGTGCTCGCGATCTCGCCCGCATCGGACCCTCGGATCCGACAGCGGGTGGCGGCCGCCAGGGCTCCGCCCGCCGATCCGTCGATCGTTGCCGCCGATTCCCTTCGTTCCGTCACGCGGGAGACCGGCACGGCGGCTGCGATGACGTTCGCGATGCCCTCGACCGAGCACGAGCTCCCGCTGCTGCTCTTCCGTTCCGCCCCAGGCGCACTGGCGGCGCTCGTGGAGCGCGCGTTCGGGATCGAGATCCGTGGCCCACTGGTCGAGGCCGGCGCATCGTTCGCCGAGATCGCTCCGGCATCGTACGCCGCGGACCTCGTGCTGCGGGCGGACGACACGACGCTCGTCGTCGAGGTGCAGCGCGCGCGCGACGACGAGAAGCAGAGGAGCTGGCCGCTCTACGCCGCGAGCGCGCACGCCAGCAGCCAGCGCCCGACTTGGCTCGTCGTGATCGCCCTCGATCGCCCGGTCGCCGAGTGGGCCCGCCGCCCCGCCGCCACCTTCCACGGTGGCTGCTTCGCGCCGCTGGTGATCGGCCCCGACGAGATCCCGCGCATCGTCGATGCCGACGTCGCGCGCGCCCAGCCCGAGCTCGCGGTGCTCTCCGCGCTCGCTCACGGGCACGACGCGGACGCTGAGGCGGTCGGTCGCGCGGCGCTGCTCGCGGCCGCGGACCTGCGGCAGATCGACGAGGACCGTGGCAAGCTCTACGCCGATGCCGTGCTCGACGCGCTCGGTGACCATGCACGCGAGATCGCGGAGGCGTTGATGAAGACCGAAGGGTACGAGTACCGCAGCGACTTCGCCCGCAGCTACGTCGCGCAAGGACGCGCGGAGGGGCTGCGCGCGGGCGTGCGTCTGCTCTGCGATGCACTCGAGCTCGGCTGGTCCGATGCGCGCGAGCGCGCGATCGCCGCGCTCGACGCCGCCGAGCTCGAGGCGCTCGCCGCCCGAATCACGCGCGAGCGCTGCTGGCCCGACTGAAGAGCCGGCGCGGTGCTCGTGCTAGATCTCGCGCGCGATGCGGACGATCCACGTACGAGGAGCTTCGGGGTACGACGGTGCGCTCGCGGCGCTGTCGCGGCGCGGAGATTCGGATCTCGAGCGAGTCGAGCCCGAGGTGCGCGCGATCCTGCGCGCGGTGCGCGAGCGCGGAGACGCTGCGCTGCGCGAGCTGACGCAGCGCTTCGAGCAGCGCGAGCTCGGCGCGATCGTGCTCGGTGCGGACGAGATCGCCGAGGGGGCGCGCGCGCTCGATCCTGCGATCCGCGCGAACCTCGAGGAGGCCGGCGAGCGCATCCGCCGCTACCACGGGCACCAGCGCGAGCCGGGCTTCCGCTACGAGGAGGAGGGGATCTCGCTCGGGCTGCGGGTGCGGCCGGTGAAGGCGGCGGGCGTGTACGCGCCGGGCGGCAAGGCGCGCTATCCGTCGTCGGTGCTGATGGCCGCGATCCCCGCGGCCGTCGCGGGCGTGCCGCGCATCGTGCTCGCGACGCCGAGGCCGACGCCGGAGATTTTCGCGGCCGCGCAGATCGCGGGCGTGACCGAGATCGTCGACTCCGGCGGCGCGCAGGCGATCGGCGCGCTCGCGTACGGGACCGAGAGCGTGGTGCGCGTCGACAAGATCGTCGGGCCCGGGAACATCTACGTCGCGTGCGCGAAGCGCCTGGTGTTCGGGGTCGTCGACATCGACGGGATCGCGGGGCCCAGCGAGATCCTGGTGATCGCCGACGATGAAGCGGACCCGCGCGTCGTCGCCGCGGATCTGCTGTCGCAGGCGGAGCACGACGAGGATGCGTACGCGCTCCTGGTCACGATCTCGGAGGAGCAGGCGCGCGCGGTCGCCGCGGAGGTCGAGCGACAGCTCGCGGAGCTGCCCCGGCGCGCGGTCGCGGAGGCGTCGATCCGCGATCACGGCATCGCGTTCGTCGTTGGTGATCTCGTGGAGGCAGCGCGCGTCGCCGACGAGCTCGCGGCCGAGCACCTCAGCCTGCAGGTGCGCGATCCCGATGCGCTGCTCGATCGGATCGGCGCGGCGGGCGCCGCGTTCCTCGGCGATCACACGCCCGAGGCGGCGGGCGACTACGCCGCGGGCC
>JALYRN010001111.1 GCA_030855295.1 Myxococcota bacterium
GGCACGGCCGCCGCGGTCGCCATCGCCGCAGGGGCGGACGCCGGCGCTCGACCGACGGGCGTCGAGCTCGGCGCGGTCACGGCCAGCCTCGACGCGGGCATCGACAGCGGAGTCGACAGCGGAGTCGACAGCGGAGTCGATGCCGGCACCGTGCGTCGCGAGCGCGTCACGGTGGAGCGGACGCGCGAGCCCGATCCCGCGCGCTTCGCGTGGGCCGACGGAGCCCAGCGCGTCTGGCGCGGCACCTGGAGCGGTGAGGGCTGGCGATACGCGATCACGTTCCGGCTGCGGCGCGATGGCGGCCAGGTCTCGGGCACGATCGAGTGGCGCCTGCTCGAGACGCCGAGCCCCGAGTTCCAGCCACGGATCGGTCACCATGCCGAGGAGCTCGTGCACGGCGCCTACTCGGAGACCGCCGGCTCGCTCGGCCTGCAGGGCTACCAGACGTCGGACCCCACGCTGGTGCAGACCGATCGCTACGATCTGCGCATCGCACCGAGCGGCGCGATCAGCGGCCGCTCCCACAGCGACGGCGGCAGCGTCAGCGCGCGCCCTGCGCCGTGATCTCCGAGTCCTTGCGACGCGGGGAGGCCACGGGTACACACCGCAGCGATGGCCCTCACGCTCTACAACACGCTCACGTCGAAGAAGGAGCGCTTCGCTCCGCAGGATCCGGCCTCCGCGCGGATCTACGTGTGCGGCCCGACCGTGTACGACTTCGCGCATCTGGGCCATGCACGCTGCTACATCGTCTACGACGTCCTGGTGCGGCACCTGCGCGCGACCGGACAGGCGCTGACGTACGTCCGCAACATCACCGACATCGACGACAAGATCCTCGCGCGGAGCAAGGCGAACGGCGAGACGCCCGCGGCGCTCACCGAGCGGATGACGAGCGCCTTCCACGAGGACATGGCCGCGCTCGGGTGCGTGCGCCCGGACATCGAGCCGCGCGTCAGCGATCACCTCGCGGAGATCGTGACGCTGATCGAGAAGCTCGTCACCGACGGCGCGGCGTACGCGGTCGAGGGCGACGTGTACTTCCGCGTCCGCGCGTTCGCCGACTACGGGAAGCTCTCGCATCGCACGCTGGCCGCGCTGGTCGAGGGCGCGAGCGGACGCACCGAGGAGAGCGAGACGCGCAAGAAGGAAGACCCCGCCGACTTCGCGCTCTGGAAGGGCGCGCCGACCGACGAGTGGGGATGGGCGAGCCCCTGGGGGCACGGCCGGCCGGGGTGGCACATCGAGTGCTCGGCGATGTCGATGAAGCACCTCGGCGAGACCCTCGATCTCCACGGCGGCGGGCTCGATCTCGTGTTCCCTCACCACGAGAACGAGATCGCGCAGAGCGAGGCGGCGACGCACGCGCCGTTCGCGCGCCACTGGATGCACAACGGCTTCGTCGAGGTCGACAAGACCAAGATGAGCAAGAGCCTCGGCAACTTCTTCACGGCGCGCGAGGTGTTCCGCCGCCACGAGCCCGAGGCGATCCGCTTCGCGATGCTGACGGTGCACTACCGCAGCCCGCTGAACCTCGACTGGACGCTCGACGACGCGGGCAGCGTCACGGGCTTCCCGATCTTCGAGGAGGCCGAGCGCCGCGTCGAGTACGTCTACACGACGCGGCAGCGCCTCGCGTCGATCGATGCCGCGCGCATCACGGCCGAGGGCGAGATCCCCGCGCCGATCGCGTCGTTCCCCGCCGATCTCTCGAGCACGCTCGACGACGATCTCAACACCGCCGCGGCCATCGGCGTGTGCTCCGAGATGCTCAAGCAGGTCAACGAGCTCGTCGAGCAGACCAAGCGCAAGAAGGGCAGCGCGGCGCGCGGCGCGATCGACGCGGCGACGCGCGCGCTCGACGCGCTGGCGACCGAGCTCGGCATCGGCGCGCAGGATCCGAGCGCGGTGCTGGGGCGCATCCGCGATCGCCGCGCCGCCGCGCGAGGCATCCGCGAGGAGGACGTCGAGCGGAAGATCCGCGAGCGCCGCGAGGCCCGCGACGGCAAGGACTTCGCGCGCGCCGACGCGCTGCGCGACGAGCTCGTCGCGAGCGGGATCGAGCTGATGGACGGTCCGACGGGGACGACCTGGCGCATCCCCTGATCAACTCGCCACGTCGCGCCGGGCGGCGACCGGGCGCCGGGGCGCCAATCGAAATCGGCGGCGAGGTATGCTCCGCCGGCGATGACCGAGCTGCCCGAACCGACTGCCCAGGGCGACCTCGCGCGCACACCGTTCGCGCACGCGCTCCTCTACTGCCATCAGCGCGAGCTCGGCGGGACGCTCGTGATCTGGCCCGAGGATCCCGAGACCACGCGCGGGCAGGATCGCGTGCTGTTCGAGCGCGGCGTGCCGGTCGCGGCGCGCCTCACGCAGCGCGCCGGTGCGCTCGATCGCGGGCTGCTCCCGCTGTTCTCGCGTCGCGAGGGCGCGTACGCGTTCTACGCGGACACCGATCTGGTCGGCAGCGGGGACGAGGTGCGCACCGGCCGCGTCGATCCGCACGTGCTGATCGCGGCGTCGCTGCGCGGCCCGTCGCGAGAC
>JALYRN010001112.1 GCA_030855295.1 Myxococcota bacterium
GGGCGCCGCGCTCGTGATCGTCGGGACCCACGCGCGCGGCGCGCTCGCGAGGGCGATCCTCGGCAGCGTCGCGGAGCGCGTGCTCCGCATGGCGACCGCGCCCGTGCTCGTGATCCCGCCCGGGAGCGACGCCGCCGCGCAGCCTGCGATCGGGACCACGACGACGTGAGTGCGTCGTCCTCCGTCCGTCGCGCTTCGATCGGGCACCATGACCGAGTCGTCGTCAGCTCGGCAGTGCGGGCGTGCGCAGGGTGAGCACCGGGATCGGGCTCACGCGGATCACGCGCTCGGCGACACTCCCGATCAGCAAGTGCTCGAGGCCGGTCCGCCCATTCGTGCCCATCACGATCAGCTCCACATCGAGCGCGAGCGCGGCGTCGACGATCTCGACGTGAGGCACGCCATGACGAAGGTGGCGCTGGACGGTCGGTGCGCCCGCCACGCATCGGTCGGTGAGGGCGGCGAGCTCGCTCGAGAAGTCACGGGCCGAGCGGCGCGTCTCGCGCTCCTCGGAATCGCCGCGCGGCTCGAGCTCCCAGCAGTGCACCACGTGCAGCGCCGCCCCGAGGGCGCGCGCCAGGCGAGCGGACTCGGAGAGCGCGCGCTCGGAGATCTCGGAGAAGTCGACCGGACACAGGATCGAGGCGATCGCACGCGGCGCTCCGCCGCCGCGCGGTGAGCTCGGCACGACCAGGGTCGGGACCGTCGCAGTGCGCACGACCTTCTCGGCGACGCTGCCGAGCAGCGCGCGTGCGATGCCCGAGCGGCCGTGCGTGCCCATCACGATCGCATCGCAGGACAGCGCGCGCGCTTCCTCGACGATCGCTCGCGCGGCCGTGCCCTCGACGAGGTGGAACTCCACCGGCACGTCCTGGACGCGCGGCTCGGCAAGCCAGTCCCGCAGGCGCTCCTCGCTGCGTCGTCGGTCCTGCGTCGCGAGCTGCTGCGCGCGATCGAAGCCTGCGCCTGCCATCGGCCGGACCGATGCGTCCACGACGTGGATCACGCGCACGACGCCATGCATCCCCGCGGCGAGCGCCACCGCGTGTCGGAACGCGGCGCGCGAGACGTCCGAGAAATCGACGGGGCACAAGATGTTCTTGAGCGTCAGCATCGTCCCGTCGGCTCAACGCATCGGCCCGAGCAGCGGTGCCTCGACGTCGATCGACGCGTCCTCGCTGGTGACTCGCACCCGCACCGACGAGGCTGCAGCTCGACGGTCGCGAGGCATGCGGACGACGAGCATCGTGCGCGCGCTGCCGAGCGGCGGGAGCTCGAGTCGGCGCGCGACGTCGATCTCGGCGTCGCCCGACGCTCCGATCGGCTCGAGCGCGACGACCACGGCGGCATCGCGCTTGTTGACGATGTGGATCTCGAACGTGTTCCGCACCACGTCGCCGTCGACGACGAAGGGCGCGCCGCGCATGCGCAGGATCGTCGCCTCGAGCGGCTGATGCCGTGACACCGCGATCCCGAGCGCGACCACGCCGACCACGCCCAGCACCGCGTACATCGCGAGGCGTGGCCGGAAGATCCGGCGCGCCTCCCCGCGGAGGCCGCGCAGCGAGTCGTACCGGATGAGGCCACGCGGCCGGTGCAGCTTGTCCATGACCTCGTCGCACGCGTCGATGCACTGCGTGCACGCGATGCAGTCGATCTGCAGGCCGTTGCGGATGTCGATGCCGGTCGGGCAGACGACCACGCATCGATCGCAGTCGACGCAGTCGCCGAGCCCCTCGCGCTCCTTGCCTCGGCCACGCGGCTCGCCCCGCCGCTCGTCGTAGCCGACGACCAGGCTGTCGTCGTCGGTCAGGACGGACTGCAAGCGGCCGTAGGGGCACACGATCAGACAGAGCTGCTCGCGGAACCACGCGGCGTGCACGTAGAGCGCGATGCCGACGATGCTCGACCACGCGAACGCCACCGGATGCGCGGCCGGGCCCTCGAGGATCATCGTGCCGAGCGACGGCATCGACACGAAGTACGCGAGCACCAGGTGCGCGACCAGCAGCGCGACGATCGCGAAGACGACGTGCTTCGCCAGCTTGCGCGCGGTGCGCTCGAGCGTTCGCGGGCCCGCGTCGCGCCGGAGACGCGTGTTGCGCGGCCCCTCGAGCGCGCGCTCGATCGGCCGGAACAGACCCTCGAGCAGCACGGTCTGTGGGCACGCCCAGCCGCACCACGCACGGCCGAGCACGGTCGTCAGCACCAGCAGCCCGAACCCGAGGCCCGACAGCACGAAGAAGCCGAGCCATCCGTCCTGCGCGTTGAACGCCTCGCCGAACACGAAGAAGCGCCGCTCCGGCACGTCGAAGAACACGGCCGGGCGACCCTCGATCCGGATCAGCGGCAGCGCGATCCCGATCGCGAGCAGCGCGCCGAAGAGCAGCCGCCGCGCGAGCGTGAACCGGCCGTGGACATCGGCCGGGACGATCGCGACGCGCCGGCCGTCGGAGCGCAGCGAGCTGCGCTGCTCGACGATCGGCAGGTGGACGCGCTCGCGCTCGGGCGTCGCGCGCTCGGGCGCGGCGCTCATCAGATC
>JALYRN010001113.1 GCA_030855295.1 Myxococcota bacterium
AGCCCGACCCGGCGCTCGAAGACGAAGACGTGCCTCCGCACCAGGATGTCGCGCCCGCGCCCGCCCGCCGCGGCGCGCGAGCTCGTCGCGGACGGCGCACCCCCCGATGAGTCTCGATCGTCAGAGCGCGGTCGGGCCGCTCGCCCGCGAGCTCGTCGTGATCGCGGTCGCCGTGATCGCCGTGGTGCTCCCCTTCGTCAATGGCATCCTCGCCGGGCCGCCGGCGCCGAGCGCGTCGATCGACCTCCGGTACGTGCTGGTGGTCGGCGGCGCGACGCTCGGGCTGCTCGGCGTCGTCGCGTGGCGCGCGTCGATGCGTCCGGTCTTCGCGCGCCGCGCCCACATCGCAGCGGTGACGCTCGCGCTGCTGCCTCTGCTGCTCGCGCTGCAGTCGCCGCACGACCCGCTGTGGGTCAGCCTGATCACGCTCGAGCTGCTCCTCGGCTCGCTGCTGGTCGCCGGCGGCGCGGCGTTCCGGTTGGCGCGCGCGCCCGGACCGAACCGGCCGCAGCGCATCGCGGCGGCGATCACGATCGTGCTCGTGCTGCTCGGGCCCTGGGCGACGCTGACGTGGGGTCTCACGCAGATGCAGCTCGGCATCGCGCCGGTCCGCCTGGCGCACCAGGAGCCGCTGCGCACCGTCGGCGAGGAAGAGGTCGAGATCCCGTCGGCCGACGGGACGCTGCTGCGCGGCACGTACACCGCAGGACGACGCGGCGCCGGCGGCGTCGTGATCGTCCACGGCATCGCCGACGGTCGCACGCGCATGGCCGGCTGGTCCGCGGCGCTCTCGAAGCGCGGCTATCACGCGCTGCGCTTCGACTGGCGCGCGCACGGGGTCAGCGAGGGGAGCGTCACGACGTTCGCGGATCGCGAGCGCGACGATCTCGATGCGGCGTTCGAGTGGCTCGCCACGCAGCCGGGCGTCGACCGCTCGAAGATGGCGATCCTCGGCACGTCGATGGGCGCCGGCATCGCGCTCGCGAGCACGCGCCGCCTCGTGCCGCGCGGGCTGCGCGCGATCGTCGCGTTCGCGCCGCCCTCCGACTACGAGCAGATCGTCGGCCGCCGCGTCGACGGCCTCGGCCCGATCTCGCCGGTGGTGCGTACGATCATCGGCGGCGTCGCGCACGGGCTCGGGCACGTGTCGCCCCTCGAGCTCCTGCCCGGCCGCGAGCTGGAGCTCGGGCCGCCGATCCCGGTGCTGCTCTTCCACGGCGACGCCGACGAGACGATCCCGCTCGAGCAGTCGCAGCAGCTCTACGAGCGCGTGCCCAGCGTCGAGCTGCACGTGCTCCCGGGCGTCACCCACGACGAGATCCCCGCGACCGTGCTGAACGATGTCGCGGCTCGACGTCGCGTCCTGATCTTCCTTCGCCGCCCGCGCACCCGACGCGACGCCGAGGCGGCCGGCGTCGAAGAAGACACGACCGAGGACGCCGAGTAGAGCGCGCGCTCCGTCGATATCCGAGGTACCGCCGCTCTCATCGACCATCAGACGACCGTGCGCGCCCAGCCGCCGCGCACGAACAGCACGGCGACCAGCGCGGTCCGCACCATCCAGTCGACCGTCGATCCGAGCCACACGCCGATCAGCCCGAGCTCGAGCTCGAACGCGAAGAGCCACGTCGCGCCGAGCCGCACGACGAGCCCGCCGATCATCGTGATCACCAGCGTCGCGCGGGTCGCCCCCGCGCCGCGCAGCGTCTCTCCGAGCACCACCGCGCACGCCATGAACGGCTGCGCCACCGCCGCAACCGCGAGGCACGGCACCACCGCCTCGACGATGTCGGCGTCCGGCGAGAACGCCGACGCCAGCAGCCGCGGCGCGAGCAGGAACACCACGCCACACGACGAGAGCGCCGCGACGCCCATCGCGAGCGCCGCCTTCGCCGCGCGCGCGGCGTCGTCGGGGCGCCCTGCCCCGAGCCGCTGCGCGACGATCGACGCCGCCGCGATCCCGAAGCCGTCGGCCGACAGGAACGCGATCGCCTCGATCCCGATCAGCGTCTGGTTCGCCGCCATCGCCAGCGGTCCGAGCGCGCCGATCAGCCCGACGTACACCAGGAACCCCGCGTGCTGGAACACCCGCTCCAGCACCGCCGGCAGCGCAACCTTCGTCATGCGCCGGAGCTGCGCGCGCTCGCCGCCCCGCCCTCGCATCGAGATCGCGCCACGTCCCCGCCACAGCAGCGCGCCGAGCACCACGCACTCGACCGCGAGCGCGAGCACGCTCCCGATCGCCGCACCGCGCGCGCCGAGCGCCGGCGCGCCGAGCTCCCCGAAGATCAGCACCCAGTTCGCGCCCGCGTTCACCACGTTCGCCGCGATCGCGACGAAGAGCGGCGTGCGCGTGTCGCCGGCGGCCTGATGCACCGCCGCCATCATCGAAGCGACGAGCAGCAGCGGCAGGCTCGGCAGGATCACGCTCAGGTAGGCGCCCGCCTGCTCGCGCACGCTCTCGCCCGCGTCCGGGAACGCCGCGAGCACCAGCGGGAGCGCGAGCGTCCCCACGAGCGCGGCGATCACCCCGAGCCCCAGC
>JALYRN010001114.1 GCA_030855295.1 Myxococcota bacterium
CCCTCGCGCTCGCGGGCGGTGCCGCATACCTCGTCGCGCGGTGGCGTCGTCGGGCACCCAGCGCGCGCGCGGTCGCGCTGACGCAGCTCGCGGACGCACGCCGGCTGATCGCGAGCCACGAGCCGGCGCGCTTCGGCGAGGCCGTGTCCGAGGCCATTCGACGCTATCTCGAGGCGCGCTTCGATCTGCGCGCTCCGCGTCGCACGACCGAGGAGTTCCTCGCGGAGCTCGCGCAGGACGAGAGCTCGCCGGTGGGAGCGCAGCGCGGGCGCTTGGCCGAGCTGCTCGCGTTCAGCGATGCCGCGAAATTCGGCGGGTTCCGACTCGCGGTCGAGGAGATGGAGGCGATGCACGAGAGCGCGGTCGGCTTCGTCGAGGAGACCGCGCGCGAGGCCGACGAGCGCGCGCGGCGCGCGCCGCGGTCCCGCCCGATCGAGACGGTGGACGGCGGCGAACGAACGAGAGGTGCGGCGTGATCCAGTTCGCGAATCCCGAGCTGCTCTGGCTCCTCGCCCTGCTGCCGGTCTATCTGATCGTGCGTGGGCGTCGGGGCGGCCGGCCGTCGGTGCGCTTCTCGAGCGCGGAGGTGGCGCGCGACGTCGCGCGCGAGACGCGCGGTCGCTTCGGGCGATGGCTCCCGCTGCTGCGGGTGCCCGCCGTCGCGCTCCTGATCCTCGCGATGGCGCGGCCGCAGATCGGACACGCGACCACGCGCGTGCAGGCGAGCGGCGTCGATCTGATGCTCGCGGTCGACGTCTCCGGCTCGATGGAGGCCCTCGATCTGCAGGACGCGTCGGGCGCGCCCGCGAGCCGCATCGAGGTGGTGAAGGACGTGGTCGCGAGCTTCGTCGAGGCGCGCCCGAACGATCGCGTCGGGCTGATCGCGTTCGCGGGCGGGCCCTACCTCGTCAGCCCGCTGACGCTCGATCACGAGTGGCTACAGGACAACCTGCATCGCCTCGAGACCGGGCTGATCGAGGACGGAACCGCGGTCGGCTCCGCGCTCGCGACCAGCGTCGAGCGGCTCCGCGAGCAGGACAGCGAGTCGAAGGTCGTCGTGCTGCTGACCGACGGCGTGAACAACGCCGGGACCATCGCGCCGACGCTCGCCGCCGAGCTCGCGCGATCGATGGGCATCACCGTTCACACGATCGGCGTCGGCGTCGAGGGGCAGGCGCCGATGCCGGTGCGCGGCGAGGACGGCGTGACGCGCATGGTGATGGCGGACGTCGACGTCGACGAGGAGACGCTCCAGGCGATCGCCGACACGACGGGCGGCCAGTTCTTCCGCGCTACGGACACCGACTCTCTCGAGCGCGTCTACGCCGAGATCGATCGGATGGAGCGCACCGACCGCACGATCGAGCGCTTCGAGCACCACGAGGAGCGCTTCGCGCTGTTCGCGGTGCCCGGCATCGCGCTGCTCGGGCTCGAGCTCCTTCTCGCCGCGCTCTGGTTGCGCCGCGTTCCCTGAACCCGAGGACGAGACCGATGCAGCTCGCAGAACCTCATTGGATGATCGTCGGCGCGCTCGTCAGCGCGCTGATCCTCGCGCTCGCCGCGCTCGACGCGCGGAGGCGCCGGCGCGCGGTGGAGCGCTTCGCGTCGCCGACCCTGCAGGAGGCGCTGACCGGCACGGTCGCGCGTCGCCGGCGGGCGCTGAAGCTGGCGTGCGTGGTGCTCGGGACGCTCGCGGCGTTCGTCGCGCTCGCGCGCCCGCAGTGGGGCTGGCGGTGGGAGCAGACCGAGCGCCGCGGCACCGACATCCTGTTCGCCGTCGACACGTCGAAGAGCATGCTCGCCGAGGATCTGCGGCCGAACCGGCTCGAGCGCGCGAAGCTCGCGGTCAGCGATCTCGTCGCGCAGTTCGACGGTGATCGCGCGGGGCTCGTCGCGTTCGCGGGCGAGGCGTTCCTGCAGTCGCCGATGACGATGGATCGCGACGCGTTCGCGCGGGCGCTGCGGGAGCTCGATACCGAGATCATCCCGCGGGGCGGCACCGACGTCGGCGCGGCGCTCCGGGAGGCGCAGGCGGCGTTCGGAGAGACCGACTCCGAGAAGATCCTGGTGCTGCTCACGGACGGAGAG
This sequence comes from Myxococcota bacterium, assembly GCA_030855295.1. Taxonomy (GTDB): domain Bacteria; phylum Myxococcota_A; class Polyangia; order Polyangiales; family Sandaracinaceae; genus Sandaracinus. Next base: position 2,089 of record JALYRN010001114.1, read on the forward strand.
AGCCTCGAGGGCGACGCGGTGCAGGCGGCCGAGGACGCCGCGGCCGCGGGCGTCCGGGTGTTCGCGGTCGGACTCGGCGGGGCCGACGGCTCGGTGGTGCCGGTGCGCGGGAGCGATGGCGAGACGACGCTGCTGCGCGATCCCGAGACCGGCGAGCTGGTGCGCTCGCGGCTCGACGAGTCGACGCTGCGGCGCATCGCAGAGGTCACGGGCGGCGACTACCAGCCGCTCGGTCAGGACGGACGCGGGCTGACGCGGCTGTGGCGGGATCATCTCGCCGAGCTGCCGGCGCACGCGGTGGCGTCGCGTCGGCATCGCGTGTTCACGGAGCGCTTCCAGTGGCCGCTCGGGCTCGCGATCGGGCTGCTGCTGCTCGAGCCGCTGATTGGGGAGCGACGTCGCCGGCGAGCGCGGCGCCCCCAGGCGGCGTCGGGGACGCGGCCGCCCCGGGG
>JALYRN010001115.1 GCA_030855295.1 Myxococcota bacterium
CGTCTGCGTCGCGCTCGATGGCGTCGACGGCGAGTACGTCGTGGTGCGCGCGCGCGCCTCGACGCCGCGGCTCGAGTCGACGCTCCCGATCGACGTGCACCTCGCGGACGTCGACGGACGCCGGCGCGTCGTGGGGCTGGTGCGGCACGAGGAGCCGGTGCCGTGAGCCTCGCGCGCCTCGCAGCGATCGCGATGCTCGCGATGACGGCGGCGCTCGCGCGCCCACTCGAGACGCGCGCGCAGGATCCAGCCGACGCCGCGCAGGGCGCCGGTGAGCGCGCAGAGGACGGCGGCGACGCGGCAGAGGACGGCGGCGACACTGCAGAGGACGCGGGCGACACGGCGCAGGACAGCGGCGAGGCCCCACCCCTGCTGGAGACCCACCGTCGGACTCCGGACTACGACGCGCTGCCGGTGCCCGGTCCCGATGCCGGCGAGGTCCTCCTCTGGATTCCGCGCGTCGCCCTCGCGCCCGTCACCCTGACGCTCGAGTACGCCGTGCGGCGTCCGATCGGAGCGCTGGTGACGGTCGCGGAGCGCGAGGGCTGGATGCTGCAGCTCGCGGACGCGTTCACGTGGAACGGTCGCCGCTCGGGCGTCGTACCGACGTTCATCCTCGCGTACGGCCTGCAGCCCGGCGTCGGTCTGGTCGTGTTCTCGAACGACGACGTCGCGCGCGGTCACTCGATCCACGCGTCGGCCGGGTTCGGCGGGGTCGACGCGTTCAACGGCGCCGCGTCGTACACCATCTTCACGAGCGGCAATCGCGTGCGCGTCGAGCTGCGGGGCGAGGGCGCGCGGCGACCCGATCGCGTGTTCTCGGACATCGGCTGGAACACCGTCGAGGCGCAGTATCGATTCCGGGAGACCTGGTATGCCGCGAGCCTCGCGCTGATCGCCGACTTCTGGCGTGAGAGTCGGCTGTCGGTGCGCGCCGGGTTCGACGGGCACGAGCTCGACGCGAACGGATACGCGGCGTTCTCCGACGCGCCCTCGCTGGCGGAGGGCATCCAGACCGGGCGCGTGCTCGCGCCGTACGGTCTGGCATCGGGCTACGCCGCGTACCGCCAGCGCCTCGAGCTCGCGATCGACTCGCGCGAGCCGGAGCCCGCGCCAGGGCACGGGTTCCGGATCGAGGCCTACGGGGAGCTCGCGTTCGATCCGGGTGATCCGGTCGCGCGGAGGTGGGTGCGCTACGGCGCCACGGCGGGCGCGTTCGTCGACGTCGGAGATCGCCGCGTGATCGGCCTGTGGGGCCTCGCGCGCTTCGCCGATCCGCTCGGCTCCGAGCCCCTCGTGTTCACCGAGCTCGTCGCGCTCGGGCAGGAGTCGCTGCTGATGCAGGGCTTCCTGCGCGGGCAGCTCCGCGGCCGCAGCGCCGTCGCGGCCACGCTCGAGTACGTCTATCCCGTGTGGACTCACCTCGACGGCCGAGTGCACCTCTCGACCGGCAACGTCTTCGGCGAGCACCTCTCCGACTTCCGCCCCGAGCGACTGCGCTTCTCGCTCGGCCTCGGCCTCGCCACCGCCGGCGAGCCCGACTCCGCGTTCCAGATCACCGTCGCGGTCGGCAGCGCGCCACTGATCCGAGGCGCGTCGATCGAGTCCGTGCAGCTCGTGATCGGCTCGCGTCAGGGCATCTGATGCCGAGAGCGAGCGTGCGGGCGTCAGCCGCGCTCGCGCGGGATCTCGACGCCGTCGAACTCGCGGCCCGTCGCGTCGATCGCCCGCACCCGCATGACGTCACCGTCCACGTCGATGTGCACGAAGTGGAACGCCATCGCCGAGAACGCGGTCCAGTCGGAGCGATCGACCGGTCGCACGCTCCGTCCGCCGCCGCCGGTCACCACGTACGTGACGCCCGCGATCGGGATGCTGCGCTCGTAGTCGTGATCGTCGCCGCTGAGCACGAGCTGCACCCCGTGGCGCTCGAAGAGCGGCACGTAGTCGCGCCGCATCGAGGAGCTCGAGCCATGGAAGCCCGAGGAGTACGGGGGCTCGTGCGTGATCACGATCTTCCACCGACGATCGGTGCTCGCGAGATCGCGCTCGGCGAACTCACGCTGCGCGCTGCCGCCGCCGCCGGCGTCGAGCACCAGCACGTGCACGGGCCCCCAGTCGAACGAGTAGTAGCGCGGCCGCCCGAACACCTCGCGGAAGGGCCCGGCGTGATCGGTGGAGTCGTCATGATCGCCGATCGCCGCGAAGAGCGGGATCGCGCTCGCGAGCTCACGGTAGATCGCGAAGTGATTGCTCTCGAGCTCCGGGAGGGTCGCGTCGTTGTAGGCGACGTCGCCGACGTGCAGCATCAGCTCGTGCGGCACGGTCTCGAGCTGCGCCGCCACCGCGCGCTGATCCGCGCCGCCTCCGCCCGAGTCACCGAGCGCGATCAGGCTGACGCGCGCCGTCGTGTCATCGGCCGCGGGCGCGGTCCGGAATCCGGCGGGGCCGAACAGGCGCGCGCCGCTCGAGTCGCGCACCTCGTAGCAGTGCAGCGTGCCCGGCTGCAGCCCGGAGAGGCGGGCGTGGTGCTGTCGCG
>JALYRN010001116.1 GCA_030855295.1 Myxococcota bacterium
CGCCTCCGTCGCCCTCGATGGACGGATCCGCGCGCTGCGCCAGCGCGACCGAGGTCGCGCCGAGGGCGAGCGCGACGACCGCCGCGAGGCCTGCGGGGTGGCGGCGCACCGCCCGAGGCTCGCAGCGATCCCGGGGTGCGGTCAACCACGACAGGAGTGCTCGCCCCGGAGGGACTCACTCGAGGAACGTGTGGTCGAGCCCGCCGCTCCTGCGGAGCGCCTCGTAGACCACGATCGCGACCGCGTTCGAGAGGTTCAGCGAGCGCACGCCGCCGCTCGTCGGGATGCCCCACACCGAGTCGGCGTGCGCCTCGAGCAGCGATGCGGGGAGCCCGACCGACTCGCGCCCGAACACGAGCGCATCGCCGGGGCGCAGATCGGCCTCGAGATAGCTCCGCTGCGCGTTCGCGGAGAAGAGGTGCAGGCGCGGCGTCGCGCACGCGGCGCGGAAGTCGCTCCACGACGGATGCACCGCGAGGTCGACGAGGTGCCAGTAGTCGAGCCCGGCGCGGCGGATCGAGTGCTCGTCGATCCGGAACCCCAGCGGCTCGATCAGGTGCAGCTTCGTCTGCGTCGCCGCGCACGTGCGCGCGATCGAGCCGGTGTTCGGGGGGATCTCCGGCTCGACGAGGACCACGGAGAAGGGTGGCGCGATCGGTCGGGCGCGGAGCTTGGACGATTGGCTCATTCGGTCAGCGCGCTGTCCGCGCGTGCGTTTTCACGCAAGCGCGCAGGAGCATTCCTTGATCGAGGAAACGAGGGACCGCTAGGATGACCCCATCCCCTGCATTCGTCGCGTCCCGCGCGGAACCACGAGGTCCCCGATGCCCGCGCTCTGCACCCGATCGTTCTCTGGTCTGCTCTTCGTGATGGCGCTCGCCCTCGGTGGCGGTGCGGTCGCAGGCTGCGCGACCGGTGGTGCCGGCGACATCGACGCGGGGCGGCCCGGGACGGTCGACGCGGGCCAGCGCGACGCGCGCATGCCGATCTTCGACGGCGGCGGGTGCACGATGACGTGCCCGACCGGCACCGTCTGCCGCAACGGCGGCTGCCTCGCGGCGTGTGACGTCGACACGGCGTGCCCCGGCAGCCGCGACTGCTGTGACGGCGCGTGCGTCGACACGATGAGCTCGCTCGGCGACTGCGGCGGCTGCAACATGGTGTGCGGCACGATCGCCGATCGCTGCACGAGCGGCGCGTGTCGCTGCGGCGGCTCCGAGGCCTGCGCGATCGCGGGGCAGGCGTGCTGCGGCGCGACCTGCGTCGACACCCAGACGAGCGCGATGCACTGCGGCGGGTGCGGCATGGCGTGCGCGGCGGGCGAGGTCTGTGACGGCGGCGAGTGCGCGATGCCGAGCTGCGATCCTGCGTGTGCACCGGGCGAGACGTGCAGCGCGGACGGTATGTGCCGCTGCGGCGTGGGCGGGACCTGCGCCGCGGGCGCGAGCTGCTGCGGCGCGACGTGCGTGAACTCGATGACCGACACCGCGAACTGCGGCGGCTGCGGGATCGCGTGCGCGGCCGGTCAGATGTGCGCGTCGGGGTCGTGCGTGGCGGCGACGTGCTCGCCGGCGTGCGGCGCCGGCGAGACGTGCGAGGCGGGCGTCTGCCGCTGCGGCACCGGCGCGGCGTGCGGGTCGGGGCAGGGCTGCTGTGGCGGCACGTGTCAGTCGCTGACGAGCATCACGAACTGCGGTGCGTGCGGGCGCGTCTGCACCGGCGGCAGCGAGGAGTGCTGCAGCGGGCTCTGCGTGAACACGCAGACCAGCAGCTCGCATTGCGGGTCGTGCGGGAGCTCGTGCTCGTCCGACACCGCCGATGCCTGCACCGCGGGCACCTGCACCTGCGGCGGCGGCGCCGAGTGCTTCATCCAGTGCTTCTTCGGCGCGTGCTTCCCGGCCTGACCGCCGTCAGCCGAGCCAGCTGATGTCGATCAGCGTCTGCGGGTCTTCGAGCGCGCGCGCGCCGAGCAGGTTCACCTCGACGTCCTCGGCGCCGAAGCGCTCGAGGCTGCGCTCGAGGAAGCCGAGCGCGAGCACGCTCGTCGTCAGCGACGGGGCGCCTTGCTCGACGAGCTCGAGCCGGCCGTAGCCCTTGCCGAGGCGCCGCACCTGCAGCTCGAGGCCCTGACAGAGCGTCTGCATCACCGACGGCATCTCGGCGAGCAGCAGCTCGGGGGGAGGCTGCGGCGGGCGCACCTTGCGCATCACGTCGAACGCGCCCTCGGCGGCGGCGCGTCCACACTCGAGCACCATGTGCAGATCGTCGGCGCCGAGGCGCGCGTCGATCTGCTCGACCAGCGAGCGCAGCACCTCGAAGTCGACCCAGCTCTCGGGCTCGATGCCCGCATCGAAGGGACCGCGCATCGCACTCGGGAGCGCATCGAGGAGATCCTTGAGCGCGCGCTCGCCGAACTTGCGCGCGACGAAGCGGAGCACCGACAGGACGAGCTTGCCCTGCGCCTGCATCGCCGGGGTCGGCGCCTTCCTGGGGCGTGAGAGCGGGATCGCGCTCTCGACGCTCTCGGGCGCCGGCACC
>JALYRN010000250.1 GCA_030855295.1 Myxococcota bacterium
GTCGAGCACCTCGCGCAGCGGCGCCTCGCGCACGTGCAGCGTCACCAACGGATCCTCGGGCAGCGTGTACGCCAGCCCGAGCTCGCTGCTCGCCAGCGCGCGCCGCAGCGCCTCCGACAGCGGCGTGCGATCGACGTCGACCGAGACCTGCGCGTCGCGCTCGGGCCACTCCCCCTCGAGCTCGTACGCGCGCGCCGTCCCGCTCGCGGCCGTGATCGCCAGCGCCAGCGCCAGCGCGCTGCCTCCGGTGGTGCGCAGCCGGAGCGGACCGATCATCGCGCGCAGCGGCAGCGCCAGGATCGCGAAGAGCACGAGCCCGATCGCCGCCACCGCGCCCCAGCCGCCCGGCAGCTGCGCGACCAGGCGATCGATCGTCGTCGTGATCATGATCCCGACGCGTGCGAGCGAGCTCGCGTCGCTCCAGGCGTCGTGCGCGAGCGAGCTCGGATCACGGCTCGCCAGGATCGACGTCACGCCCGAGGCGACCGCGATCGTCGCGCCGAGCGCCGCGCCGATCCACAGGCTGGCGGGGGAGGGCGCGCGCGCCGGCGTCTCCCCGCTCGGCGGGGCCTTCGCCATCGCCTGCGCGATCATCGACTCGAGATCGTCGAGCTCCGGCGCCGCCCGCTTCAGCGCGACCGACGCGTCGTGAGATGCCTGCTGCTCGCGCTCGATCCACGCGCCGAGCGCCTCGTCTTGTTCGGCCGCGCATGCCGCGTCCTCGCCCGCGAGATCGCGGCGGCCGTGGGCGAGCGCCTCGAGCTCCGCCTCCGTCAGCTTCGGGTCGCGCGTCACGACGCCGCTCCCGTCTCACGCGCCGGCGCCTCGGCGCTCTCGAGCGCCGCGCGCAATCGCTTCCTGCCGCGATGCAGCCAGGTCATCACCGTTCCGATCGGCACCTCGAGGGCGGCCGCGATCTCTTCGTACGTCGAATCGTGCACGTGGAAGAGCACGAGCGCGAGCCGCATCGGCTCGGGCAGGGTGTCGAGGGCGGCGGCCAGGCGGCGGCTCTCGATGCGTGCCAGCGCGACGCGCTCCACGTCCGGTGCCTCGCTCGCCGTCAGTGCCGTCACGTCGTCTCCCTCGTCGACGAAGGTCCGCCGCTCCAGCCCGCGCCGCCGCATCCGATCACGACACACGTTCCGCGCGACCGTCAGCGCCCACGTCCGGAACGTGCCCTTCGATGGGTCGAACTTCTCGATCGAGACCACGATCTTCTCGAGCGCCTCCTGGGACGCGTCGCGCGCCTCCGCCACGCCGGCGACGTACCGGCACACGTCGTAGACGGCGCGGGTGTGCTCGCGCAGCAGCGCCTCGAGCGCGCGCCGGTCTCCGCGGGAGGCACGGCTTTCGAGCGAGTCGATGGGAGTTCCTCTCGATGCGGTTCCGGGGCGCGCGCGAGCGGAGCTCGGATCGCGCGGCATGGAGGCCAAGGGAGCGGTCAGGGCGAACATCTCGAGCGTCCCTACGGGCGCCCGCGGCCTAGTATTTCAGAGTCGCTCCTCGCCCGCGAAAGTGGCTCTCGAGCTGCGCCGCGCTCAGGAGGAGGAGGGCCCGCGCTGCGCTCGTAGCGAGGCGACCGCCGTCGTGATCTGCCCGGCGGTCGCCGGCTTCGGCAAGTGTGTATCGAAGCCCGCCTCGAGCGCGCGGCTCCGGTCTTCCTCGCCCGCGAGCGCGGTCAGCGCGATCGCGCGCGTTCGCGCGTTGGGTCCCTCGCCCGACCGGAGCCACGAGAGGAGCTCGAGCCCGGACTCCCCCGGCATGCTGAGATCACAGACGACGACGTCGAATCGCTCCGCCTCGAGCAGCGGTCGCGCGCGCGCCGCCGACTCGGCCGCCGTCACGTGGGCGCCGACGTCGCGGAGCACGCGCTGGAGCAGCTCGCGGCCGTCGTCGTCGTCGTCGACCACGAGGAGGCGCGCGCCCGCGAGCGTCACCGGCTCGCTCGCGTCCGCCACGCTCGCGGGCTGGGATCCGTGGCTGCGCGGCAGCTCGACGACGAACCGGGCTCCCCGGCCGGCGCCCTCGCTCTCGGCGCGCACGCGTCCCTCGTGGGCCTCGACCATCGCGCGCATGATCGCGAGCCCGAGCCCGCCGTGGGAGCGGGTGACCGAGCTGTCGGCCTGCCAGAAGCGATCGAACACCAGCGGGATCAGCTCGGGCGCGATCCCGATCCCGGTGTCGCCCACCGCGACCTCGACCATGTCCTCCGCCGCTGCGCGCGCCACCACCGACACCCGCCCTCCGGCGGGGGTGAACTTCAGGCCGTTCGAGAGCAAGTTCGAGAACACCTGGAGGAGCCGACCGCGGTCTCCGCGCACGCGGGCGAGCGCCTCGGGCGCATCGAGCTCGAGGAGGACACCCTTCCGGGTGGCCTCCGGCCGCATCGCCTCGATCGCGCTCTGCAGGATCTCCCGGACATCGACGTCCACCTGCTCCACGCGCATCGAGTTCGCGACGATCGCGCTCACGTCGAGCAGGTCGCTGACGATCTGCGTCTGCAGGATCGCGTTCTTCTCCACGATGTCGAGCGCGCGCGTGAGCTTCGGGCTCGCCGAGGACGCGGCGTCCTTCCGCGCGATCGCGGTCCAGCCGAGCACGGCGTTCAGCGGCGTGCGCAGCTCGTGGGAGAGGATCGCGAGGAACTCGTCCTTCGCGCGGCTCGCGCGCTCGGCGGCGGCGCGTGCCTCCTGCTCGGCGTCGAGCAGCCGCTGCTTCTCGGACTCGGCGCGGCGGCGCTGCTCGTTCTCTTCGCGCAGCCGCTCGTTGACCTCCTCGAGCTCCGCCGTGCGCTCGACGACGCGGGCCTCGAGGGACTCGTTCAGCTGTCGGAGCGCCTCCTGCGCAGTGCGTCGATCGTCGATCTCACGCTGCAGGCTCTCGTTCACCGTGCGGAGCTGCGCGGGGCTCGGGAGCGTCAGCGCGCGCGGCATCTCGCGCCACAAGTACGCAGCAGTCGCGATCGACACCGCGGCGGTCCACGCCTTCACGAAGCCCTCGACGCGATACAGCGGCTGCCAGACGTCCCAGACGCCGAACACGTGCGTCGTGCCGCACGCGAAGATGAACGCCGCGAACAGGCGGAAGGTCCGCCCGAACACCAGATCGGGCCGCCGCCGCGCGAAGTGCACCAGCGCGAACGGGATGCTGAAGTACGCGAGCGCGATCAGCGCGTCCGAGACGACGTGCATCCAGATCACGTCCGGCTCGCCGAACATGCACACGCGCCGCGGCGTGAACACCTGGAAGAGGGCTTCCAGCCAGGAGCGGGGCTGCAGCCCGGGTGCGTGGTCGTGCATGGCGTTAAGGCGACTCGTCCTCGGCGCCGCAGGCGCGCACGACTCCCTAATGTAGAGCACGGTGTTCCGGTTCGTCAGGTGCGCGCGATGCTGCGCCCCACGCAGGCGGGACCACGCGCGCCCTCGGATCTCCGTCGTGCTACACGTCGCGCGTCATGCCGTGGACGACGATGCGGCTGCGCGGGCAGAAGGTGCTCGTGCGGTGCGACCAGGAGGGCCGGCCGCTCGCGCAGGGCGGCCGCGTCGAGATTCGCTACAACGCGAACGACGGCCGCGCGTACAAGGCGCTGCCCGCGAACCTCGAGCCGATCGCGGGCGCGCCGCTCCAGCCCGACGAGCACTGCGGCCCCGCGGACGACGCGCCGAGGAGCGACGCGGCCGCGAAGAAGAAGCCGGCGTCCGGATCGACGACCTCGCGCGGCGGGTCGTCCGGCCGCTCGACCAAGGCCGCGGCGATCGCAGCCGGGGAAGCAAAGGCGCGTGAGGGCGCGGTCGTCGTCTACGCCGACGGCGGCTGCCACGGCAACCCGGGGCCCGCGGGGCTCGGCGTCGTCGTCGACGACGAGGGCGAGCGCAAGGAGCTCAGCGAGTACCTCGGCCACGGCACCAACAACGTCGCGGAGCTCACCGCGATCCTCCGCGTCGCCGAGCTCTACGCCGGCGACCCGCGCCCGATCGAGATCCGCACCGACAGCCAGTACTCGATCGGCGTGCTCAGCAAGGGCTGGAAGGCCAAGGCGAACACCGAGCTGGTCGCCGAGGTGAAGCGCGCCCTCGCGAAGCTGCCGAACGTGCACTTCATCTACGTCCCGGGTCACTCGGGCTTCGCGGGCAACGAGCGCGCGGACCAGCTCGCGACCAGCGCGATCACCGCGCGGCACTCCGGCGGCTGGGTCACGACGAAATTGCCCGGCTGACAGCGGGCGTGCTCGCGCCGCTTTCTGGCGCCGATGTCGGTGCGCCTCCTACGATCGCTCGTGGAGGCCTCGATGCGCAATCGTCCCGCTGCTCGCTACCGCCGCACCGCTCGCCACGCCCTCGCCGCGCGCGGGCAGGCCGTCGCGCTCGATGGGTTCCGCCTGATCGGCGAGCGCATCCTCGATGCGTCGGCGGAAGGGGTGCTGCTCGCGTGCGACGATCGCATCGCGATCGGGGAGTCGGTGATCCTCTCGTTCCCGGTGCCGAACAGCGATCTCGTGTTCGACGCCGAGGCCGAGGTCGTGCGCATCGTGCGAGGCGAGCGCGACGGCGATCGCGGCTACTGCGCGGGGCTGCGCTTCGTCGACTTCGACCGTCGCGATCGGCTCGCGCTGGGCCTCGATCTCCGCAGCCTGCCGCTCGCGCCGCGGCAGGTCCGCTGGGGTGCCGGTCCGCGCGCGGGCGGCTGATCGCGCGCGGGCCGGAGGAGCACGAGCGCAAGGCCGGTGGCTGCGCAGCGTGCAGCGCGCTGCACGGCAGCGATCGTTCCCCCCCGCGTTCTCCGGCGATCCTGCGCGGCACACGCCGTGCGGAGGCATGCGCTCGGAGCCCTGCCGTGCGCCTCGATCTCGTGCTCTTGTCCGCGCTCGCGGCGACCGCCCTCGGCGCGCTGATCGAGTCGACGCGGCGCGCCGCGCTCGGGTGCGAGGATGCGCGCGAGCACGACTGGAGCGCGGGGATCGTTCCTCGGGCGACGATCGAGGAGCTCGAGCGAGCCTGGGCGCGCCTCGACGACGCCGCCGCGCGGGCGCTGATCGGTCTCGGCATCGGCAGCATGACGGTCGGCGCGACCACCCTCGCGATGGGCGTGGTGACGATCGAGGTGACGGCGGTGTTGATCGCGGCGGGGCTCGGGCTCGCGCTGCCCGGCCTGTCGTGGGCGCACGACGTCCGGGGTCGCCGCCGGGCGGTCACCGAGCGCATCGCGACGCTGCGGGCGCGGATCGCGCGCGTCGAAGGGGCGCGCGAGCTACGGATCACGCGGAGCGCGAGCTCGCTCCCGCGCTCGACGCATCGGCGAAGTGCCGCGCCGCCTCCGCGATCGTGACCAGCTCGTAGCCGTGGCGGCGCAGCGTCGCGATCGCGCAGCGCAGGGCGGCTTCCTTGGCGCGCGCCGAGCGACGCAGGTCGGGCTGGTGCGGCTTGAGCCACGCGAGGCCGTCGTCCTCGGCATCGGCGAGATCGATCCCGTGCAGCTCGAGGTTCACGAACGGGCGGCGCACCGCCATCTCGGTGAGCAAGCGCGCGCCGGGCTCTCCGCTGAGCACCACGCTCGTGCCGATGTACGGCAGCCGCGCCGTGCCGTCGCGCGTCACGCCGATCGGCAGCTCGAGCAGCCCCTCGCCGCGCTGCCAGTACGGCGCGCCGCGACGATAGGGATCGGCGGGCGCGAGCAGGACGCGCGGATCGTCGAGGACGCTGTGGCTGCGCCGGCCGCGCGCGCGGATCGCGCCCAGCGCGAGCGCCTTGGCGCTCCAGTACGCCGGGCACGGGAAGACGCTCGAGTCGTAGAGATACCCGAGCTCCTCGAGCACCTCGAAGAGCTCGGTCGTGATCGTGTAGCCGGGCGCGCGGAAGCCCACCGGGCGCTCGCCGATCGCGCGCTCGATCGCCGCGCCGCACGTCTCGATCTCGGTGCGGATCTCGTCCCGAGGGCGGCGCGAGAGATCGTAGAGGTGATGCCACGAGTGGTTCGCGATCTCGTGCCCCTCGCCCGCGAGCGCGGCGAGCGCAGCACGGTTCTGCTCGCGATCGAGATCGGTGCCGATCACGAAGCACGTCGCGGACAGACCCTCGCTCGCGAAGAGCGCGCGCAGGCGCGGCAGGGCGCGGTCGTAGATCGCGCGCTCGCAGCCCGGCGGCACCTCGAGCCCGTGGATCCCCGCGTAGCAAGGGATCTCGTCGAGATCGACGCTGATCGACGCGAGCCTGCGCGTCATCGGGCGCGCCTCCGTCAGCCCTTGATCCGGATCGCCCAGACGAGCCGGCCGAGGTTCTTCATCACGTTCGGCACGCGGCGGAAGAGCCCGATCGTCGGCACGCGCTTCTCGAGCACGCGCACCGGGATCTCGACGACGCCGAGGCCCGCGCGCTCGGCGCGGATCACCAGCTCGCTCGCGAAGAGATCCTTGTCGACGAGGCACGAGCGCGTCACCGGCAGCAGCGCATCGCGGCGGAACGCCTTGAGGCCGTGGGTGTCGGTGCCCTTGAAGCCGAGGGAGACCCGCAGCATCCCGTTGATCACGTGGGTGCCGACGCGCCTCACGAACGGACGCTCGTCGCTCGCGCCCCGCATCGCCTTGCTGCCGACGACGAGATCCGCCTCGCCCGCCTCGAGCAGCGCGAGCGCGCGGACGTGGAAGTCGGTGTCGCAGAGATCGATCTCGTCGCAGATCACGTACTCGCCGCGCGCCTCGAGGATGCCGCGCTTGAGCGCGCCACCGTAGTTCGGCTGGCCGAAGCTGAACGTGCGCACCTGCGGGAAGCGCTCCGAGAGCTTCTCGGCGAGATCGACGGTCGCGTCGCGGGAGCCGTTCTCTGCGAGCACGAGCTCGTAGGTCCACGGCAGCTCGCCGAGGCGATCGATCAGCTCGATCACGGCCGACTGCAGGATCGGCTCCTCGTTGTAGACGGGGATGACGATGCTGACGTGCGGGGCCGCGGAGCTCGCGCGCGTAGAAGAAGAAGACGCAGTGGCCATCTGGGCGGGGCGAACTTCCCGCTTCCCCGCGGGTCCGTCAAGGCGCGCTATCCTCCGGCCGCCGGAGGAGAACGGTGGAGCGCGTACGTCATCTGATCGTCGGGGCCGGCGTCTCGGGGCTCGCCTACGCGGATCGCCTCGGCAAGGGCGAGGACTACCTCGTGCTCGAGGCCGACGGCGAGATCGGCGGCTACTGCAAGACGATCTCGCAGGACGGATTCGTCTGGGACTACTCGGGTCACTTCTTCCACTTCAAGCATCCCGACATCGAGCACGATCTCGTCTCGCGGATGGCGGGGCAGCGCGTGCTGCGGATCGAGAAGGACAGCCGCGTCCTCTGGAAGGACGGCGCGTGGATCGACTTCCCGTTCCAGAAGAACATCCACCAGCTGCCGCGCGAGGAGTTCCTCGAGTGCCTTCACGATCTCCACTTCCGTGATCGCAGCGCGAAGCCCGAGAGCTTCCGCGACATGCTCTACGCGAAGTTCGGCCGCGCCATCGCGGAGAAGTTCCTCGTCCCCTACAACGAGAAGCTCTACGCGACCGATCTCGGCACCCTCGACGTCGACGCGATGGGGCGCTTCTTCCCGCACGCGGACGAAGACGAGATCATCCGCAACTTCACCGAGCCCGACAACCGCTCGTACAACTCGACGTTCACGTACCCCGAGGGCGGCGCGATCCAGTACGTGCATGCGCTCGCGAGCGGCGTCGACGCGTCGCGGATCGCGCTCTCGGAGCGGCTGGTGCGCATCGATCTGCGCTCGAAGGTCGCGCACACGTCGAAGGGGCGCGAGATCGCGTTCGAGTACCTGGTCAGCTCCGCGCCGTTCGTGCGTCTGCTCGAGGCGAGCGCGCTGCCCTTCGACGCGTCCGCGTACACCTGGAACAAAGTCCTCGTCTTCAACCTCGGCTTCGACCGCAAGGGCCCGGGATCGGTGCACTGGGTCTACGTCCCGCAGCGCGAGCTCTGCTTCTATCGCATCGGGTTCTACGACAACATCTTCGGCACCGATCGCATGAGCCTCTACGTGGAGCTCGGCTTCCCGCGGGACGCGACGATCGACGTGCCGGCGATGCGCGCGCGCGTGCTCGAAGATCTCGCCGAGGCCGGCATCGTCCGAGATCACCAGCTCGTCTCGTCGCACTCGGTCGTGATGGATCCCGCGTACGTGCACGTGACGCGCGCGTCGAATGGCGACCTCGCGGCGAAACGCCGCATCCTCGAGAGCCGCGGCGTGTACTCGATCGGCCGCTACGGCGGATGGACCTACTGCAGCATCGAGGACAACGTCATCGAGGCGCGCGCGCTCGCGGACGCGCTCGTGGTGCCCTGGCGCGACTGACGCGGTCAGGGG
>JALYRN010000251.1 GCA_030855295.1 Myxococcota bacterium
CCTGGCGACCATGCGCTACCTCGGCGGCGTGCTCGGCATCGTGGGGCTCGGGCTCGTGCAGTCGGCCGCCGTGCCGCCCGAGGCGATCGACGCCTCGACCGCGCTCGCCGAGCACCGCGACGCGCTCTGGATGTTCGCCGTCGCGCTCGCGGGAGCAGTTGCGTGCGCAACCGTCCTGCCGGGCCGAGCGGCTCCTGCGGAGGCCGCAGGTTGATCTCGGCCGAAGTGCGGCGTGACGCGCGTCAGCTCGCGATGTCGAAGATGTCGACGCGGCCGCTCTCGAGATCGTACTCGGCGCCGACGATCTGCAGCAGTCCCTTGGCGACGCGATCCTCGAGGACGCGGCTGCCGTGGCGCAGGTGGCTCACGGAGTTGCGGACGTTCGCGCGGATGGCCTCGTCGAGCAGTCGCTCGCGCGGCAGCGACGCGCCCACCGAGACGACGGTCTCGGCCGCGGGGCGGATGCGCTCGACGATGTCGCGGATGTTGTCCGACGGCGCCTGCTGACCCTGCTGGATCGCCTTCAGCGTCGCGTCGACCGCCCCGCAATACGTGTGGCCCATCACCACGACGAGCGGCGTGCCGAAGGTCGCCGCGGCGAATTCGACGCTGCCGACGATCGACGGTGCGACGACGTTGCCCGCCACGCGCACCACGAAGAGGTCGCCGAGCCCCTGATCGAACACGAGCTCGGCAGGCACGCGGGAGTCCGAGCACGCGAGCACGATCGCGAACGGTCTCTGCCCGGCGACGAGCGCCTGGCGACGCGCCTGGGTCGCGGCGTCGCTCTGGCGGGCGTCGTCCACGAATCGCTGGTTGCCCTGGCGCAGACGATCGAGGGCTTCGGCGGCGGAGATGTTGGTGGTGTCCATCGCGGTCACCTATAGGAACGCGCGTGAGCTCATCAGCCCCCGACTACGCGAACCCCACGGCGTCCACCAGCTTCTGGAGCGATGCGACCGAGTGGCGGGCCTCGGTCACCCGCGCCGTGCTGCCCCAGATCCTCGCGTTCGGCGCGATCGGCGTGCTCGCCCGCGTCGTGCACCTGCTCTGGCCATGGGATCGCGTGGCGCTCGTGCACATCGAGTACACGGGCGCGCTGCTCGTCCTGCTGCTCGTGTTCCGCACCAACGCCGGCTACGACCGCTGGTGGGAGGCGCGCAAGCTGTGGGGCGGCATCGTGAACCAGTCGCGGAACCTCGCGATGAAGGGCCTCGCGTTCGGGCCGAGCGAGCCGGCGTGGCGCGCGCGCTGGGTCGCGTGGACCGCGACGTTCCCCCACGCGGCGCGCCGGAGCCTGCGCGGCGAGACCGAGATCCCGGAGATCGCGCGGCTCGTCGGCGAGGAGGGCGCCGCGCTCGTGCGCGCGGGGCACATGCCGAGCGCGGTCGCGCTGCAGCTCGCGTCGCTGCTCAACGAGGCGCGCGCGTCCGGCGCGATGGACGGCTTCGCGTTCATCGAGACCGATCGCGAGCGCGCGACGCTGATCGATCACATCGGCGGGTGCGAGCGGATCCTCCGCACGCCAGCGCCTCGCATCCACGCCATCAAGCTGCGGCGCTTCATCGTGCTGTACCTCGTCGCCGTCCCGTTCGTCATCGTGAACGTCTCGGGATGGGCGACCCCGGTGCTCGCGATGCTGGTCGCGTACCCGCTGCTCGCGATCGATCGCATCGGCGTCGAGCTCGAGAACCCGTTCTCGACCGCGCGCCTCAGCCACCTGCCGCTCGACCTGATCTGCGAGACGATCGAGACGAACGTGCTCTCGTACGCGCGTGCGCCGGCGCCGTAGCCGATCAGAAATTGCGGCGGAACGGCGCGATGCGCAGCTCGTCGATCGCGCCGCCGACGAAGAAGTCCGTGACGGGGGTCCCCGTCCCCTCGGGCGCGCGTGCGCCGTTCGCGCCGACGATCCACGGGTTGTCGTTGCCGTCGATCCCGAAGTTCGCGCGGGCCTCGCCGCAGCGCACGTCCGTGCCCGATGCGCTCACGAGCGGCGTCGCCGACGTCTGATCGGCGCCGTCGATCCACAGCTCGAAGTCGGGCGGGCCGAAGTTGATCCCGACGTGGTGCCACGCGCCCGCGGTGAGCGGCAGCTCGGCGCACCGGTACGCGGTGATGCCCGGGCTCTGCAGGCGCGCCCACACCGTGCCGTCGGGCTCGATGAAGAGCGCGAGGTGTCCGGACAGCGCGGTGCCGACGGCGTCGCGGGAGAGGATCGCGGCGAAGCCTCCGGCCGCGGGCGGACGCACCCAGAGCTCGACGCTTCCGCGGCGGAGATCCCAGTCAGGCGAGTCGGGGATCTCGATCCAGGCCGCGTCGCCGGTCCCCGCGGGATCGAAGGCGATCGCCGCGCCGCAGCCCGATGGTCCGGAGGTCGTGGCGAGCGCGGTCGCGACGCCGAGGAGCGCTCCGTCGTGGTCGCCCGACTCGTCGGCCGCGTCGACGGGAACGGCGTCGAACGAGTAGACGCCGAGCATGCCGTCGGGCCGCCGATCGCACGACGTCCCGGCGTCGTAGCCGATCCTGCCGCATCCCACGAGCACGAGCCCGAGAGCGCCCCATTTCGCCCAGCTCACCCGCGGAGCATACCGCGATGAGCTCTGATCCACGCGACCGCGCGTTGCGATAGGGCCTCGCGCGCGCATGTGAGCGCGCGATGGCCCGAGCTCGTGACGTCGCCGTCCTGGTCGGAAGTCTCCGCAAGGACTCGCTCAACCGGAAGATGGCGCTCGCCCTCGCCGAGCTCGCGCGCCGCGCGCTGGCCCTCGAGATCGTCGAGATCGGCGATCTGCCTCACTACGATGCGGATGCCGAGGCGAGCCCGCCCGCACCGTGGGCGCGCTTCCGTGAGCGCATCCGCGCGGCGGACGCGGTGCTCTTCGTGACGCCCGAGTACAACCGATCGGTCCCGGGTGTCCTCAAGAACGCGATCGACGTCGGCTCGCGTCCGTACGGCAAGAGCGCGTGGAGCAAGAAGCCGGGCGCCGTGATCAGCGTCTCGCCCGGCGCGCTCGGCGGCTTCGGAGCGAACCATCACCTGCGGCAGTCGCTGGTCTTCCTCGACGTGCCCGCGATGCAGCAGCCCGAGGCGTACATCGGCGGAGCCGCATCGCTCTTCGACGCGAGCGGCGCGATCACGAAAGACGACACGCGCGCCTTCCTCCAGACCTTCGTCGACGCGTTCGCGCGGTGGATCGAGGTCCACGCGGACGCCCGAGCTCCCGGCCAGCCGTAGGCCACTTTCGGCGAGGCCGCGACGGTCCTAGATCGGGCGGTGCATGCCGCAACAGCCGACGCGCGAGGAGCTCCTCGAGGAGCTGGCGACGCTCCGCGAGCGCGTCGTCCTCCTGGAGGACGGAGGCGCTGCGTGCGACGGATGCGTGCTCCGCGTGCTCCGCACCGGCCGCGAGCAGCTGATCGAGAACTGGGAGCAGCGCGTGCGGCACGATCCGACGGTGACCGAGGCACGGAGCCTCAGTGGCCCCGCGCTGCGCGATCACATGCCGGCGCTCCTCGAGGAGCTGATCGGGGCGCTGGAGCGACGCAAGGACGCGCGCAGCACGACCGCCGAGAGGCTCGGTCGCGCGGTGTGGCACTCGCCGAACGCGTTCGCCCACGCCGAGGAGCGGTTCGAGCAGGGCTACACGTTGACGGAGGTGCTGCGCGAGCTCTCGCACCTGCGCGTCGCGATGCTCGACCGCTGCTACGCCGAGGGCGCACACCTCGGGACCGCGGAGCTGCGCCTCGTCCACGTCGCGATCGACGAGGCGATGACGGTGGCGGCGACCGAGCTCGAGCGGATCGCGCATGCCGACCTGCTCGCGAGCGAGGAGCGGTACCGGCTGCTGGTCGACGGGGTTCGCGACTACGCGATCTTCATGCTCGATGCGGAGGGTCGGGTCGCGAGCTGGAACGCTGGCGCGGAGCACGTGAAGGGCTGGTCCCGCGAGGAGATCCTGGGGCAGCCCTACGCGGTGTTCTTCGCGCCCGAGGATCGCGAGAGCGGAGAGCCGGAGCGGGTGATGGCGATCGCGCGCGAGCACGGCAGGTACCAGGGACGGCGGCGCCGGATCCGGCAGGACGGCAGCATGTTCCTCGCGGACGTGAGCCTCACCGCGATCCGCGACGCGAAGGGCGTGCTCGCGGGGTACGCCAAGATCACGCGCGACGTGACCGCTCGCGTCGAAGCGGAGGTCGCGCTCGCAGAGAGCGAGGCGCGCCTGACGGCGATCCTCTCGTCGGCGATGGACGCGATCGTCACGACCGACGCGTCGCAGACGATCGTGCTGTTCAACCGCAGCGCGGAGCAGACGTTCGGATGGGCGGCCGCCGACGCGATCGGACAGCCGATCGATCGACTGTTCCCGGAGCGAGCGCGCGCGGAGCACGCCGAGCGGGTGCACGGCTTCGGCGAGAGCGACGTCACGTCCCGAGCGCTCGGCCGGATCACGGGGCGGCGCGCGAGCGGCGACGAGTTCGCGATGGACGCCACGTGGTCGGAGGCCGACCTCGGCGACGAGCGGTACTACACCCTGGTGCTGCGCGACATCACCGCGCAGGTGGCCGCGGAGGACGCACGTCGTGAGGCCGAGGTGCGCCTCGAGGCGGTGCTCGACAACGCGGGCGCCGTGATCTTCGTCAAGGACCTCGAGGGCCGCTACGAGCTGGTGAACCGGCGCTTCGCCGAGGTGTTCGGGCTCGCGCGCGACGCGGTGATCGGGCGGACCGACGAGGATCTCTTCGCGCCCGAGATCGCTGCGGCGTTCCGCGGCCACGATCGCGAGGTGATGGCGCGCGGCGAGCCGCTGGAGACCGAAGAGGTGGCGCCGCACGGCGACGGACTGCACACGTACGTCGCGGTGAAGTTCCCGCTGCGCGACCTCGACGGCGAGATCCGCAGCGTGGCGGGCGTCGCGACCGACATCACCGAGCGGGTGCGCGCGCAGGCCGCGCTCGCGCGGGAGGTGGGGCTGCGCGAGCTCTTCGTGGGCGTGCTCGCGCACGATCTGCGGAACCCGCTGAACGCGATTTCGATGACCGCGGCCGCCCTCCTGGGACGCGATCTCGACGCCCCGACCACCAAGGCGATCGCCCGCGTCGCGAACGGCGCGCGGCGCATGACGCGGATGGTGGAGCAGCTGCTCGATCTCACGCGCGCTCGCGCCGGCGGCATCCCCGTCGATCGGCGTCCCGGCGATCTCGCGGACGTGTACCGCAGCGTCGTGGACGAGCTCGAGGCGACGCATCCCGAACGGACGATCGAGGTGTCGCTCGAGGGCGACGGGCGCGGCGAGTGGGACACGGTTCGGCTCGCGCAGGTGGTGGGCAACCTCCTGTCGAACGCGCTCGCGTACAGCCCGCCGAGCACGCCGGTGTCGCTCGGTCTCCGTGACGCGAGCGCCGACGCCGTCACGATCGCGGTGCACAACGACAACGACGGGGCAGCGATCGCGCCGGAGCTGGTGCAGCACCTGTTCGACCCGTTCTCGCGCGGCGCGCGGCATCCGGGTCACGAGGGGCTCGGGCTCGGGCTCTTCATCGTCGATCAGATCGCGCGCGCGCACGGCGGGCGGGTCGACATCCGGAGCGACGAGAGCGGTACGTGCTTCGCGGTGACGCTGCCGCGCGCCGCGCGCGCGGCTCCGCCGCAGCCGTGATGGGGTCGGGGCGAGCACTCCTGTCGGCGCAGCGCCTGTCCGAAAATCGGCTCGCCCGTGCCGGACGGTCTCGCTCTCGGTCCAGCCTCTCGATGCGATCGGTCGTTCGAGCATCGTAGTCGCTGGCGCGAGCGCTCCGCTATGATGCGCGCGTGTCGCGCCAGCGGTTCCCATGGCTCGCGGTCGCGCTTCCGCTCGCGGCGTCTGCGCTCCTGCTGCGGCAGGGGCACGCGATCGCGGACCGGGACGAGATCCGCGTGGGCACGCTGCTGCGCACCGACACCGACGGCACCCAGGTGATCGCGCCCTCGGCGCGCGCCCGCGTCGAGGTGCTCGACGAGCAGACCCACGTCGACGCGGAGTACACGGCCGACGTCTGGACCAGCGCGTCGATCGACATCCGCACCGCGGCGACGATGCCGGTCACCGAGCAGCGCGACGAGGTGAACGCCGGGCTCGATCGGCGCTTCGATGACTTCGTCGTGCGCGGCGGATATCGCTTCTCGATCGAGCCGGACTACGAGTCGCACGGCGGCGTGATCACGGGCAGCCAGGACTTCGCCGATCACAACACGACGGTCGAGGTGCGGCTGACCGCGCAGCTCGATCGCGTCGGCCGCGCGGGTGACGAGCTCTTCGATCGCGAGCTGACGCTCTTCGGCGCGCGGCTCGGGTACACGCAGGTGATCGATCCGCAGATGGTCGTGCAGGGCGCCTACGAGATCATCACGATGCAGGGCTTCCAGTCGTCGCCGTATCGGTTCGTCGGCGTGGGCGGGGACGGGATGTGCGGGGGGACGGCGCAGCTCTGCGTGCCGGAGACGCACCCGAACGCGCGCACTCGCCACGCGATCGTCGTGCGCGCGCGGCGGGCGTTCGACGACGCGATCTCGGTGCACGCCGACTATCGCTTCTACGTCGACGACTGGGGCCTCGTCGGCAACACCGCGGCGCTCCAGCTCAACTGGGTGCACGACGAGCACGGCCTGCTCGCGCTGCGCTATCGGATGCACAACCAGGGCGCGGCCTCGTTCTATCGCTCGACCTATCCGATGCCCTCGGGCGCGCTGCAGTTCGTCACGCGCGATCGGGAGCTGTCGCCGCTGTGGACGCATCGGCTCGCGCTGGCGTACGAGCGCGAGGCCGACCTCGGCGACGCCGGGCCGACGCTGCGCATCGCGGGGGCGCTCGGAGGGACCTACCTCGAGTACCAGGACTTCGTCGGGCTCACCGAGGTGCTCGCGCTCGATCTGACGCTTACGATTGGAGTCGAGCTGTGAGGGCGCGGTGGAGCTCGCTCGCGGTGGTGGCGTGCGTCGCGGTGACGCTCGGCCCGACGCGCAGCGTGCGCGCACAGGAGGACGAGCCCGCGCCGACGGACGACGCCGCGCTCGAGGCCCCGCAGGAGGGATCCGACGACGCCGCGTTCGAGGCGTCGCTCGCGGGCTCCGAGGCGCCCGGAGGGGAAGCGGCGTGGGAGCAGCCGACGATCTTGGTCGTTCCGCAGCGCGACACGCCACCCGAGGTGATCGAGGACGTGCGCGGGCTGCTCGCGGGCGCCGGCGCGCTGATCGACGGCAGCGCCTACGAGCGCGAGGCGCGCTCGCGCGGGCTGCCTCCCGAGAGCGCAGAGGCGATGCAGGCGATCCTCGCCGAGCTGCATCCCGATCTCGATCTCGTGGTCGTCGTCGGCACGAACCGCGCGACGCGCGCGTCGCTGATCCTGCTCGGCTACCACGATCGGTTCGGGCTGCAGATCCTCGAGGAGGCCCACTCGATCGAGGGCCTCTTGATGACGGAGGACTCGCGCGCGCGGACGCTCGCGGAGACGCGCCTGGCGCTCGCGGTGATCACGCGGCCGCGCGGAGGTCTGCAGGAGATCGGTGGCGGCGTGGAGCCGGGGGAGCGCGCGCCGGGGCTCGCGGTGCACGTGGCGATCGAGGCGGGCGCGGGCTTCGGCACGCGCGCGCTCGACGTGCCGACCAGCGCGGGCGTGATCGGGCTCGCGACGGCGGTGTTCCCGTCGGCGGCGCTGCAGCTCTCGGTCGAGGTCGAGCCGACGGCGCGCGGACAGCTGACGGTCGGCGCCGACCTCGAGTACCACACGTCGTTCGCGCTGATCACGACCGACATGCGCATCGACGGCACGGTGCGCGAGACCGGCTCGCGCTCGCAGCGGCTCGCGGCGGGGCTGCGGCTCGCGTATCGGATCGAGGAGCCGCTCGACACCGTGTCGTTCTCCGCCGCGCTCGCGTGGTCGGCGCTGACGTTCTCGTCGGACGCCCCGGTCTCGCTGCCCGACTACACGCTGCAGGGACCGGTGCTCGCGCTCGGGGTCGTGATCCCGATCGCGGATCAGCTGCTGACGGTGTCGTTCTTCCCCGAGGTGCAGTGGATCGTCGACGTCGGCGGCGCGCTGGCGGCGCTCGGCGTGAGCTCGAGCGGCGTGTCGATCGGCGGCAGCGCGCGGGTGCGGCTGCGGCTGCTGAGCCAGCTGTTCGCGGATCTGACGTACCGCGAGAGCCACGCGTTCCTGAGCACCGCGGTGGGGCAGGGCGCCACCGACGTCGAGCGGTTCGCGAGCGTCCGGCTCGTCTATCGCCCCTGAGCGCGTCGTCCTCGAGCGCGGCGCCGCGCCGCGACGAGCGCGATGAGCGCGGCGATCATCCAGGAG
>JALYRN010001117.1 GCA_030855295.1 Myxococcota bacterium
GTCTCGTCCCGAGCCGGCGCTGCCCTCGCCCGCAACGGTCGCGGCGTTCAGCGGCCCTGATCCCGCCGAGGCGTGGGGCGCGGCGGCCGCGCCGCCGGTGAAGCCGCCGCTGCTGCTCGACGTCACGCCGCACTCGCTCGGGGTCGAGACCGTCGGCGGCTACTGCGAGCACGTCATCAAGCGCAACGCGGCGATCCCGGTCGAGCAGACCCGCGTGTTCTCGACCGGCACGGACATGCAGGAGAGCGTGCGCGTTCTCGTCGTGCAGGGAGAGTCGCGCCGTCTCGACGAGAACCAGCCGCTCGGCGAGCTCGAGCTCTCCGGCCTGCGGCAGGCGCTGCGAGGCGCCGTGAAGATCGGCGTGACGTTCGTGATGGACGCCGACGGCACGCTCGGCGTGAAGGCCACCGACCTCGAGACCGGCCGCGAGCAGACCATCCGCGTGCAGCTCGTCGGCGCGATGAGCGACGCGGAGATCGAGACGATGGCCGCGCGCCAGCAGCAGATGATGCGGTGAGCCGATCTCGATGAGCGACGACCGCCTCGATCAGCTCGACTACTACGACCTGCTGCAGGTCGAGGAGAGCGCGAACGCCGACGACGTGCGGCGCGCCTTCCACGCGTTCGCCGCGAAGTTCCATCCCGATCGCTTCTCCGGCGCGCCCGAGAAGCAGGAGCGCGCGGGCGCGATCTACCGGCGCGGCGCCGAGGCGTATCGCGTGCTCTGCGATCGCGAGCAGCGCCGCGTCTACGACGAGCAGCGCGCGCGCGGCAAGCTGCGCTTCGATCCGGAAGAGCGGCCCAGCGAGCGACCCGGCGGGCCCTCGGTGCTGCCGCCGAGCGGCGCGATCCAGGTGCGCTCGCCCAAGGCGCGCCCCTTCGCCCAGAAGGCGCTCGACGCCTACAAGAAGAGCGACTGGTCGACCGCCAAGCTCAACCTCAAGCTCGCGATCCAGCACGAGCCCGGCAATGCGCTGCTCGAGGCGAGGCTCGCCGACGTCGAGCAGAAGCTGCGCGCGAAGTAGGGCCGCTCGCGGGCGCGTGCTAGATTCCGCCGCCATGTCGCGGCGCGCCGTCCTCGAGCGGATCACGAAGGAGACGCGGATCGAGGTCGAGCTCGATCTCGACGGCACCGGTCAGTACGACGTTCACACGCCGCTGCCGTTCCTCTCGCACATGATCGAGCAGCTCGCGCGGCACTCGATGATCGATCTGAAGGTGCGCGCCGAGGGCGACGTCGAGATCGACGGGCACCACACCACCGAGGATCTCGCGATCACGATCGGCAAGTGTCTGCTCGAGGCGCTCGGCGACAAGCGGGGCATCCGCCGCTACGGCTCG
This sequence comes from Myxococcota bacterium, assembly GCA_030855295.1. Classification (GTDB taxonomy): domain Bacteria; phylum Myxococcota_A; class Polyangia; order Polyangiales; family Sandaracinaceae; genus Sandaracinus. Next base: position 1,342 of record JALYRN010001117.1, read on the forward strand.
GCGACGGTCCCGATGGACGAGGCCTGCGTCACGTGCGCGATCGATCTCTCGGGGCGCACCTTCTTCGTCTCGAGGCTGGAGCTGCCCAAGGCGAAGGTCGGCGCGTTCGACAGCGAGCTCGCCGAGGTCTTCTTCGAGGGCCTCGCGCGCGGCGCGCAGTGCAACCTCCACATGTACAAGCTCGGCGGTGAGAACCTGCACCACCAGATCGAGATCTCGTTCAAGGCGCTCGCGCGCGCGCTGCGCGATGCTTGCGAGGTCGATCCGCGCGCCGGCTCGGTGCTGCCCTCGACCAAGGGGACGCTGACCGAATGAGCGCCGGGGCCCCCTCCGGGCCGATGCCCCGCGAGGTCGTCATCGTCGACGTCGGGATGGGCAACCTGCGCAGCGTCTCGCGTGCGCTCGAGCGGGCGGGGGCGAGCGCGCGGATCACGGATGATCCCGACGTGATCGCGAAGGCGCCGCGGCTCGTGGTGCCCGGGCAGGGTCAGTTCCGCGACTGCGCGAGCGCGCTGTCGGGCGGCTCGGGGCTCGGCGACGCCGTGCGCGCGTTCGTCGCGAGCGGTCGGCCGTACCTCGGCATCTGCCTCGGGATGCAGGCGCTCTTCGCGTCGAGCGAGGAGGCGCCGGGCTGCGCCGGGCTCGCGCTCCTCGGTGGCCAAGTGCGCAGATTTGCTGAGGAAATGCGCGACGCCGCGAGCCTCGAGCGCCTGAAGGTGCCGCACATGGGATGGAGCGAGATCCAGCTGCCGCGCGCGCACCCGCTGCTGTCGGGCGACGACCGCTGGTTCTACTTCGTGCACTCGTACGTGTGCGTGCCCGACGACTCGGCCGTGATCGCCGCGACGGCGGATCACGGCGGAGACTTCTGCGCGGCGGTCGCGCGCGACAACGTGTTCGCCTGTCAGTTCCATCCCGAGAAGAGCGGCGCGGCCGGGCACGCGCTGCTCGAGCGATACGTGGAGGGCGCGTGGAGCTGATCCCTGCGATCGATCTCTTGGAGGGGCGCGTCGTGCGCCTGCACAAGGGCCGCTATGACGAGGTCACGGTGTACGCCGACGATGCGGTCGCCGAGGCGAAGCGCTTCGCCGAGCAGGGCGCGCAGCGCCTCCACGTCGTCGATCTCGAGGGGGCGCGCCGCGGCGAGCCCGCGCACGCCGCGCTGGTCGCGCGCATCGTCGCGAGCGTGCCG
>JALYRN010001118.1 GCA_030855295.1 Myxococcota bacterium
GTACAAGCGCCGGTGGGGCGCGCGCGACCGCGTCCAGCACCGCGTCCGCATCGAGCGCCCCGCCCGGCCGTGATCGATCGCGCGCTCCGGCTGTCTTCGATCGGCTCGCCCGCTCCGGCTCCCGTCCGCGCGCTTCGCGCGCTCCCGTACGGGCCCTCCGGGGCGAGCACTCCTGTAGGTCAATGACCCAGACGATCGCACGCGGCGCTCGAGCCCGCGTAGCATGCCGCCTCGAGGTCGGGCCGATCCATCGCGTCGAGCTGCGCGTCGTCGAGGCTCGGCGGCGCCGGCATCTCTTCCTCGTCGAGCATCGGCTCGTCGATCGGCTCCTCGCTCGGCGCTCGCACCGCGGACGGATCGCGCGCCGGCGGCGCGGGCTCCTCGGCGCGCGGGCCGCACGCCGAGAGCACGGTCACCGAGAGCACGGTCACCGAGAGCACGGTCACCGAGAGCACGGTCACCGAGAGCACGGTCACCGAGAGCACGGTCACCGAGAACAGCGTCGCGATGCGAGCTCGCACGCCCGAACTCTACACACCTGCAGGCGCGAGCGCTCTTCGCCGAGGCGGCGAGAACAATCGGCGCCCCCGCGCGTAGGATGGCGCCATGAGCGCCGCCGATCTGCCGCCCCTGGTCACGCCCGCCGCGCGCGCGATCGAGCACCCCGCCCGCGAGACCTTCGTCGTCCCGGCGACGTTCGGACAGATGGCGGGCCACGGCCGCGCGCGCGACGCGGTCACGCGCGGATGGCTGCGCCCCGCCGACGTCGACCGCGCGCAGCTCGGCCCGGTCGAGCGCGTCTACGTCCCGCTCTGGCGCTTCGAGGGCTCGGTCGACGGCTTCTCGGTCGGCGTCTCTACGTTCTCGCGAGGCAACGGCCGCACCGGCGTGATGCCGACCGGCGGCTTCCGCCACCACGACGGCGAGGTCCTCGTCCCCGCACGGACGCACTTCGCCGTCGATCCGAGCGCCAAGCTGCGCATCGCGCGCTCCGATCTCGTCGCCCTCGAGGAGTCGCCGATCGACGATCGCGAGCGCGTCGAGCCCGACGTCCCGCACGAGCACGCCGAAGAAGAAGCGCGCAACCGCCTGCGCCGCCGCGGCGAGCCGAGCCAGGCGCTGTACGCGAAGGTCGACGTCCGCATCCGCGCCAGCGCGCTCGTCTACTACCCGCTCTTCGTCGTCCGCTACCGCTACGCCGGCGAGGCCACGCAGGGCGCCGAGGGCACCTTCCACGCCGCGATCTCCGCGCGCACCGGCGAGCTCGCGAGCGCCCACCACCCTCCCGCGCTGCGCTCGATCGACAGCCGCTTCCGTCGTCTATTCGACTAGTTACACCACCTCGACGGCACCCGACGGAACCTCGCGACCGCGCGCGACTCCAATCTCCGCCGGCCGTCCGCGGTCGCATCCGTCATCCGCCGTGGGAGGTCCTCGTGCGCGCCGTCTCTCTCGCTCTGCTCACCACGTCGATCGCCCTCGCTGCGGTCGCGAGCGCACCGCCCGCGCGGGCCGACGTCGTCGCGCTCCCGCGTCAGACGCTCGTCGTGCGCGCCGTGCGCGCGATCGAGGTCAGCGCGCCCAGCGCGGATCGCGACCTCGTGATCGCGCGCGTTCGCGCCGGCATGCGCTCCTTCTCCGCGCGGATCACGCGCTGCCTCCTCGATCGCGGCGCGCCGCTCGACAGTGACTACGGCCGCCTCCGCGCGCGCCTGCGCTACGACCGCTCCGAGCTCCCGACGCGTGCGCGCATCGTCGAGAACACCCTCGGTGCGGCGGCCGCCGCCTGCATCGACGAGGTCCTCCCCTCCCTCCTCGTCCGCCCCGCCCCCCGCGGCGCCCTCACGATCGAGTTCACGCTCGCGCCGGACTGGATCACGCGCTGGTAGCCGCGACCTCGCAGACGCCTCGACGAATGGCTCGATCCGAGCGCAGCCCGCTCAGAGCCCGTCGCCCGGACGGTCGACCTCGACCTCGGTGCCGTCGCCGCTGGTGCCGAACAGCGTGCGCAGCGGATCGCGCGAGACGATGTTCGAGCCGTCGAGGCCGTTGGCGTCGGTCTGGGTGAGATCGATCCGCGGCGCGAACGCGGCCGCGTGGAACGCCGAGGAGATGCGCGACGCGAAGTCGTCCTCGCTCTCGGCCGCGCGGCGATCCTCGTCGGCGCACGCGAGCACCGAGCCGCCCGCGCCGATCAGGCACGCGCGCCCGTGCTGCGCGTCGGCCTCGACGTCGATCCGCATCCCTGCCCCCGGGCCCACCGCGAAGCGCGGGCTCGACGAGATCAGCGATCCCACGCGCTGCGCGACACCGCCCTGCATCACGACGCGTGCGGGCACCGCGAGCTCCATGCGAAGGAAGATCCCGGGATCGGTCTGGAACGCCTGGTCGTAGCTCTCGAGCGCGCGCGGCGTGTCCCCCGTCTGCCGCGACGACTCCGCCGCGATCGCGTGCATGCGCGCGCGCAGCAGCGTCTCCGCGGGCTGCAGCGCGTCGATGGCGCGCAGCGCGAGCTCGCGCGCCCGCTCGGGAT
>JALYRN010001119.1 GCA_030855295.1 Myxococcota bacterium
CGCCGAGCGTGACCGACGCCTCGAGCACGCCGGCGGGCGAGGCGGCGACGCGCCCCGCGGCCGCGTCGATCGCGAGCTGGAGCATCGCGACGTGCGCATCGAGAATCTGGCCTCCCGTCCATCCGAGCACGGCCGCGGCCGCGAGCAGCGTCAGCGCCGTCGAGAGATCGCGGCTCTTCCAGACCTCGCCGCGCCGCCGAGCGTCGCGCAGCTTCGTGGGTGTCGCGGGCTCGGTGCGCTCGTCGGACACCGGCGCTCAGCTCTGGGGCGGCGGCTGCCAGGCGGCCTCTGCCGGTGCGAGCGTCGGGCGCTCGCGGGCCTCCGTCGAGCCGACGAACGGGAACGCCTGCTGGCGCAGGAAGCCGAGCGGCACGTAGTCGCCCACGACGCCGTAGCGCTCGGGCCACTTGCGCTCTGCGCTCACCGCGGTCCCGAACAGGTAGTCGAGGAACGAGAAGTGCGCGGCGTAGTTGCGGTCGATCGCCTCGGTGTCGCGCGAGTGGTGCCAGTGGTGGAAGTTGGGGGTGACGATCAGATAGCGGAGCGGCCCGAGCCGGACGTCGACGTTCGCGTGGTTGAACACCGCCTGGAAGCCGACGACGATCACGTAGACGTCGATCACCTGCTGCGAGAAGCCGAGCACGAAGATCGGCGAGAGCACCATGATCCGCGTCGCGATCAGCTCGAGCACGTGCTGTCGCGAGCCCGCGAGCCAGTCCATCGACTCCGCGCTGTGGTGCACCGAGTGGAAGCGCCAGAGGAACGGCACCTCGTGGTACGCGCGATGGGTCCAGTACTGCACGAGATCCGCGACCAGGATCACCAGGAAGATCTGCACCGCGAACGGCAGTGCCGCGATGAAGCCCTGCACCGTGCCGCTGACGGCCCATCCGAACACCCCGTGCACCACGCGGTTGGTCACGAGGAGCACGAGCCCGACGATCAGGTGGTTGACGAAGAAGTGCGTCAGATCGTTCTGCCACTCCGGGCGGAAGATCGGCTGCTCTCGGCGCAGCGGGAAGAGCTTCTCGACGAACACGAACACCAGCGTCGAGCCGAGCAGATCGAGCACGAAGAAGTCGAGGCCGACGTACGGCGTCGCGTCGGGGAAGTCGCCGATCGGAACGGTCGGCCCGCCGAGGAGCTGCGCGAGCGCGACGAGCGCGAACGCGCTCGCGGCGAGCCACCGCCTCCGCCCGAAGACGATGTTGACGAGCGACAGCGCGCCCGCGATCAGCATCGCGCCGAAGAGCAGGTACCGCAGCGTCGTCACGTCGTAGACGTGCCGCAGCTCGGGCGTCGACAGGTACGCCGGGAAGTGGAATCCGATCACGGCGAGCACCGAGAGCGTCGCGAGCACCAGCGCGAGGACGCCGGTGGCGAGCCCGCTCCCGGTCTTCAGCTCCCCGTGCGAGCGGGCGAGGCGCTCGAGCTTCTCCAGCGTCGCAGGGGCACTCGGCTTCGGGTCGCTCGGCATGGTGCGCGATCATGCGCCCGTCTCCGGCCGCGAGGCCAGCGCGAACGCGCCCGCCCGAGCCGACGCGCCCCGCTCGATCGGGACTGACGTCCAGTCGGTTCGCGCTAGGATCGACCCCGAATGTTCTCGAGGCGCACCGAGCACGATCCGACGCCGAACGCGCTCGCGCGCGCGGCCACCGCCCTCCGAGCGACCGGGGCGACGCTGCTCGATCTGACGGAGTCGAACCCGACGCTCGCGGGCATCGAGCACGACGCCGACGCGATCGTGCGAGCGCTCGCCGATCCCGCCGCGCTCACCTATCGCCCCGAGCCCCTCGGGCTGCCGAGCGCGCGCGCGGCCGTGGCCGCGGACTGGGCCGAGCTCGGCGTGACGATCGATCCCGCCCGCATCGTGCTCACGGCGAGCACGAGCGAGGCGTACTCGTTCCTGCTCGCGACGCTCTGCGACTCGCACGACGAGATCCTCGTGCCGGCGCCGGGGTACCCGCTCTTCGCCCAGCTCGCGCAGCTCGCGGGCGTGCACGTCGCGCACTATCCGCTCCGCCTCGAGCGCGGCCGCTGGGTGCTCGACGCGGCCGCGGTCTACGACGCGATCTGCGAGCGCACGCGCGCGATCGTCGTCGTGAGCCCGAACAATCCGACCGGCACCTGGCTCGACGAGGACTGCGCCGAGGCGCTCGCGGCGCTCGGGCTGCCGCTGATCAGCGACGAGGTGTTCGCGCGCTATCCGCTCGAGGGCGCGAGCGACGGCCGCGCCAGCTTGCTCGCCGCGCCGCGCGAGACGCTCTGTTTCGCGCTCGGCGGGCTGAGCAAGGCGGCGGCGCTGCCGCAGATGAAGCTCGCGTGGATCGGGATCGACGGGCCGGAGCACCTCGTGCAGCCCGCGCTCGAGCGGCTGGAGCTGCTCGGGGACTCGTTCTTGTCGGTGTGCACGCCGGTGCAGGTCGCCGCGCTCGCGCTGCTCGCCGTCGTCGTCGACGACAGCGCCGACAGCGTCAGCGCCTTCCTGCGCAGCTACGAACATCACCTGCCCGATCGTCTCTCCTGGCG
>JALYRN010001120.1 GCA_030855295.1 Myxococcota bacterium
GCTTCCGCCGTCGACGGAAGGGCTCGCGTCGAATCGGGCTCCCGCATCGAGGGGGTCGAGCGCGGGGTCCGCGCATGCAGCGCTCGCGAGCGCCGCGACGAACAGCGCGAGGTGCGGTCGAGCGTCACGCATGCGGCATGATCTATCATGGCGCGCCGCGCGCGCGCAGCGCTGCATCCCTAGAGCAGCCGTCGCAGGTAGTGCGCGGCGCCGCGCGAGAGATCCCAGTCGCGCGGGTAGCCGAGGCCCACCTCCTCGAAGCGGACGCCGTCGCGCAGATCGGTCGAGCGGGTCGAGCACGACGGCGTGCGTGCCGTCCTTCCACGCGCGCTTGAACAGATCGCGCACGCGGTGCTCGTCCGTGACGCTCGAGTCGCTCGAGCGCGAGCGGAGGCCGCGCGAGGTAGCGGCAGAGGCGCTCGAGCTGCGCGCGGTCGCGGCCGTCGATCGCGCGCTCGGCGTGCACGTCGACGTCGCCCACCTCGGCATGCAGAGCGAGCGGCGCGGAGACGGCACGCAACGCGCGCACGAGCTTGGTGGTGCGCTGACCGGGCGCCGCGCAGTCAGTCCTGCTGTGAGCCTCCGCCGCCGCTTCCGATCTGCGATCCGTTCCGGAGCACGGTGCCGGTGCGACGCGATCGCGCGGCGGCGGTCGATGCGCTGCTGTGTGGTGGCGAAGACGTGCGTCGAGGCCTACGGCGGACCGGGGCGGCGCGTCGGGTGCACGAAGTACGGCGGCGACTTCCCCGTCGATCCCGATCTCGGCGACTGACGGCCACGGGCTGCGCAACGCCGAAGAGGTCGAGGGCGCGACCGATCCGTGCGTCCCCGACGACGGCGGCATCCCGATGCCGGAGCTCGAAGCGTCGGCGCCGAGCCTGAGCGCAATCGAGTCGTGAGGGATCAGTCCACGCACACCCCGTGCGCGCGACGCCGGAAGGCCGGGGCGACGCACTCGATCGTGACCTCGTGGAGACGTGGGTGGCAGCCGAAGCGAACCGAGCGATCGTGGCATCGGCCCACCAGGAGGTGCGGCTGCCGGCCCGGCCCGCAGGCGGGCATCTCGAGGCCGGCCGCCGGCGCGTCGCTGAGAGGCTCGCTGCCGGCATCGACGCACGGTCCCTCGCAGTCCGCGTCGGAGGTGCAGCGCTGGCCCGCGTCGCTCGTCGGGCGATCACACTGCTCGCTTCCTGTCATGCCGCGTGCGGCCCACGTGCCGCCTGCAGCCTGGCACTCGGTGCGCAGCGCGATTCGCTCGGGGTCTTCGACGCTCTCGAGCTGAGCTCGCGCGCGGATCGTCTCGCCGTCCTCCGCGATGGCATCGACCACCAAGAGGAGCGCGGCGGGCTCCGACGGGGCCCAGAGCTCGTCGGTGAGGGAGCCGCCGCGTGTCAGCCGGGCCCGGAGCGGATCCGGCGTGCGGATGGAGCGCACCTCACCGAGGTCGCCGTCGACATCGCGATGCCCGAGCGTCAGCGACACGATCGACACCGTGCCCGCGCCACACCACCGCACCGTCGCTTCCCCGCGCCCGCCGACCGTCGCTGCGCCCTGCCAGTCGGCTGCGATCGGCACGGTGGGCTCGATCACCAGCCCGTGCTGCCCCGCACAGGCATCGAGCGCGGGCTCGTCCGCGCGCGCGACGTGCTCGGTGCGCGGCTCGCCTGCGTCCCTCGTCCGAGAGACGTCGCTCGCCGTGGCGGCGCGGGGCGCGCGCGCGGCGCACCCGGAGTGCGAGAGGAGCCCGAGGAGGATCAGCCGCAGTGCGATGCGGAGCATCAGGGTCGGACACCGTGGCCCGGCCGAGGTTCTCGACGTCTCAGCGCTCGCCCCAGATCGGCTCGCCCGCTCCGGCCGCTTCCGTCCGCGTTCTCCGGGGCGCCCGGGCGAGCACTCCCATCGTCAGTGACAGAGCTGGAGCTCGGTCGGTGCTCGGCCGTTCTGCAGCAGCGAGAGCGCGCACTGCGGCTCGACGCCCTGGCAGAACATCAGGCTCGAGGGTGCGTGTCCGGCGCGCAGCAGCGCGACCGCGCAGTTGGGCTCGGCTCCGTCGCAGAACATCATGTTCGTCGCGGGGTGGCCCATCTCGATCAGCGTGCGACACCAGTCCGGGTAGGCCCTGCGCGGGCTGCTCGTGCTGCGGCTGCTGGTACGTGGACCGGCAAGCTCGAGCCCGACGCGCTCGCGCGTGCGCTCGACTCGATCCGCACCGGCACCGGTCCCGCGGCCGCGATGGAGCTCGGCTACCGCCAGCCGATGGGCCCGCGGCGACTACCCCGCGACCCCGTCGCCCGAGGCCTGAGCCCGGACGCCGCGCGCGACGACGCGGATCTCGTCCTGACCGGGATCGAGCACGCGCACGCCGTCCTCGGTCCGCAGGATGCTCGCGGTCGCGCGCACGCCGAGCTCGTCGCGATAGACGCCCGGGTGCACCGACCAGGCGTGCCGCGGCAGCGCCTCGCGGGTGTCGTGCACCTCGAAGCCGTCGAACGTGCACGCCTCGCCGGAGAACGGCACGCGCCCGAGGTG
>JALYRN010000252.1 GCA_030855295.1 Myxococcota bacterium
AGTTCTACAACACGACTCGGCGCCACTCGCATCTCGGCTACGTCAGTCCCATCGAGTTCGAATTGAAGAGTCAAGTCGCAGCGGCTGCTGCATAGTCAGACTGTCCGCGGAACGGGGGGAACTTCATGTTGTGTGGTCAGGCGCGCACGGCACCGAAGGATCGACACTCGCTGACGAACCCGACCCTCGTCGTCGAGGTCCTGAGCGAAGGCACCGAGGCGCACGATCGCGGCACCAAGTCCGCGCACTACCGACGCATGAAGGATCTTCGCGCGTACCTGCTGGTGTCGACCGACGCACACCGCCTCGAGCTCTACGAGCGAGGCGACGACGGCCGCTGGATCCTCACCGAGGCCGAGGGCGACGCCGCGCTCGCGATCCCCTCGCTCGAGGTCGAGCTCCGGGTCGCCGACGCGTACGCGGGGCTCGAGCTGCTCGCGGACGACGAGCCGATCTAGAGCGCCCGTCAGCGGGTCGACTCTTCTTTCCTTCGCCCCGGCGCCCACTCGGGGAGCGGATCGACGCGGGTCTCGAGGAAGCGCGCGAGCCGGTGGAAGTCGCTGCCCGACTCGATGAAGCGCACCTCGGTGCGCATCGTGTCCTGGTTCACCAGATCGCCGAACGGCACGTAGTGCAGGTCGAGCTGGCCGCCGCAGCTGACCATGTGCCCGTCGAGGTTCTCTTCGATCAGCGCGCGGTACGCGCCGATGCCGAGCTGCGAGCCGAGCATCACGTCGAACGCGTGCGGCGCCGCGCAGCGGCTCTCGTACCCGAACTGCACGCCGGTCAGCTTCTTCTTGCGCCCGGTGCGCGTCTCGTAGCGCTGCGAGACGATGTTCGCGACCAGCTTGCCGAGATCGATCTTCCCGAGCGAGATGTGCCCGTGCTCGTCGCGGCTCGTCGTCTCGAGCGCGCTCTCGGGGAGCAGCTCCGCGAGCCCCTCCGCGAGCACGACCGTGCCGTAGTGCTTGTCGTACCGGGTCTCGCGCACGAGGATCAGATCGACGATGCGATCGGCGAGCTTCGTCAGATCGAGGCGGCCGTCCTTCGAGAGCGTCTCGCCGACGTCCTCGGTCGCGATCACGAGGTTCGCCTCGCCCGCGATCGCGACGCCGTAGCTGAGCCAGCCCGCCTTCCGGCCCATCGTCTCGATCACGTAGTACGAGCTGGTCGCGATCGCGTCGGCGCGCAGGTTCTGCACCTCCTTCGCCATCACGTCGACGGCGGTGAAGAAGCCGAACGTGAAGTCGATGCCGCGGTAGTCGTTGTCGATCGTCTTGGGCAGGTGGACGATCGAGATGTGGCAGGCCCCCTCGGGGAGCCGCTTCTGGTACTCGTGGATCAGGTTCGCGGTCTTGAGCGTGTCGTCGCCGCCGATCGAGATCAGCGCGTCGATCTGCAGATCGCAGAGCGCGTCGTAGACGTTGCGCAGGCGCTGCGTCTTGCTGGGGTCCTCGAGGTCCGCCGGCTTCTCGATGCCCTTGCCGGGGTTCGCGCGCGCAGTGCCGATCAGGATGCCGCGCGAGTTGCGCAGCCCGCGCAGGTCCTTCTCGACGAACACCCGGTAGTGCTTGTCGGGCAGGAGGCGGTTCGTGATCGGGTGGTAGTCCTGCAGGTTCGAGTAGCCGTGGAAGAAGCCGACGACCTCGCGCCCGTCCTCGAGCAGCGAGATCGCCGCCGCGCCGATCACCGCGTTGGCCGCGGGCGCCGGACCGCCCGCGAACACGATGCCGACGCGCTTGATGTGATCGCCCTTCTTCATCCGCCTGACCCTTCCGCGACCGAGGTACCCGCGCCCGGGGATGGGCGCACCTGCCTGGAACCACCGCGTTTCGCGCACTACCCTCGTCCGCCATGCGGCTCGAGGACAAGAGGATCTTAGTCACCGGAGGAACGAGCGGTCTGGGGCGCGCGATGGCGCTCCGATTCGCGCGCGAGGGCGCCCGCGTCGCCATCACCGGCCGGCGCGAGGACGCGCTCGCCGAGACCGCGAAGCAGGTGCGAGACGAGAGCGGGCGCGACGCCGTCGTGATCCGCGCCGATCACCTGCACGGCACCGACAACGAGCGCTCGATCGACGAGAGCGTGCGCGCGCTCGGCGGCCTCGACGTGCTGATCAACAACGCCGGCGTGATCGGCTTCGACGGGATGCTCGAGGCGCGCCCCGACGAGTTCCGCCGCATGGTCGAGACGAACCTGTTCGCGCCGTACGCGCTGATGCGCCACGCGGTGCCGCACCTGGTGGAGAGCGCGGCGTCGGGGCGCGACGCGTCGGTGCTCAACGTCTCGAGCGTCGCCTCGCTGCGGCCCTATCCCGGGCTGCTCGGCTACTGCACCAGCAAGGCCGCGCTCGACATGATGACGCAGGGCGCCGCGATCGAGCTCGCGCCGCGCAAGGTGCGCGTCAACGCGATCAACCCCGGCGTGGTGGTGACGAACCTGCACCGCGCCGCGGGTCTCGACTCGCAGGCCTACGAGGCGTTCCTCGAGCGCAGCATGAAGACGCATCCGATCGGCCGTCCCGGCAGCGCCGAGGAGGTCGCCGCGCTCGCCGCGTTCCTCGTCGGCGACGAGGCGACGTGGATCACGGGCGCGCTGCACTCGATCGACGGCGGTCGCGCCCTCACGTCGCTGCGGTGAGCGATCGCACCACGGATCCGGCGCGCGACGGACGCGTCGCCGTGACACGTGAGAACGTCGATCATCCGTAGCTTCTGCAAAGGGCCCTTCGACATGCTCACGATCCTCCGTAGCCGTCGCGACGGTGCGCTCCTGGTGATCGCCGCTCTCGCCCTCGCCGCGATCGGCGCGGGCTGCACTGCGCGGAGCGGCGGCGACGGCCGCTATCCCGACGGCGGCGGGCCCGGCACGGGCATCGACGGGGGCGGCACACGCCTGCCCGACGGCGCGGTCTGGTACCCCGACGGCTCGGTGAATTCGTGCAGCCCCGGGTGCGGCCCGGAAGAGCTCTGCGGCGACAACGGCGACGGCAACGGCCTCGACGACGACTGTGATGGCAGCGTCGACGAGGGCTGCACCTGCGTGCCCGGCGAGACGCGCCCCTGCTTCGCCGGCCCGCCCGATCGCCGCAACGTCGGCATCTGCGCCGACGGCATCGAGGCGTGCACCGAGTTCGGCATCTGGGGCGCGTGCTCGAGCGGCGTGTCCCCGACGATCGAGGCGTGCAACGGCTCGGACGACGACTGCAACGGCATCACCGACGACCTGCCGGGATGCACCTCGGCGGTCATGTGCCCGGGCAACGAGACCGCGCGCCCGCTCTCGACCCACCGCCTGGTCGGCGATCGTGTGTACAGCGGCGCGGCGACGAGCTGGAGCTGGGGCATCGAGTGCCCGGCGTCGGTCCCCGCCGAGCTGTGTCCGCGGCTCGCGTCGCCGAGCAGCGAGGACACCGACGTCTACTTCACGGCGTCGGGCGCGTACCGCGTCAGCGTCGTCGTGACGCTCGCCGACGGAACGACGACGAGCTGCGCGTGGACGGTCTACGTGCAGGGCGGCGGGCTCCGCGTCGAGCTCAACTGGGACACGATGACCGACACGCGCGGCGGCACCGATGTCGACCTCCATCTGCACCGCTGGACGCGCAACGGCGTCGACTCGGACTTCTTCGAGGACCCCGACGACTGCTTCTACGGCAACTGCCAGCCCGACGACGTCTACATGTGGCCGGGCCACCCGACCTCGCCGCTCGAGAACTGTCAGGACGCGCCGCACGGCGGGGGCGACGAGTGGCGCGCCGCGGGCGCGTGCCGCAACCCGCGCCTCGACGTCGACACCAACGGCACCGACGGCGCGTGCCGCGCGAGCCAGACCGATCCGAGCCAGGACGACTTCTGCGCGCCCGAGAACATCAACGTCGACGCGCCCGTGATCGGCATGCCCTACCGCATCATGGTCAACTACTACAGCGACTCGGGGCACGCGGGCATGACGACCCCGAGCGTCAACATCTACTGCGGCGGCGCGCTGCGCGGCGCGTTCGGGACCGACCCGTTCGTCTTCCTGCGCAACGGCGACGGCTTCGGCGCCGCGAACGACAACTGGTACGTCGCCGACGTCGTGTTCTTCGAGGGCGCGTGCGGCCTCGACTGCATGGTGCATCCGATCGGCACGGTGATGCAGGGCACGACCGATCCCGCAGACCCGTTCGGCTTCAGCGCGATCGCGCCGTTCGGTCCGCCGTGGTCGTGCAGCTACGACGCGGCGTCGCGCAGCTGCACGCCGTAGTCGACAGGAGTGCTCGCCCCGAAGGGCACGTACGGGAGCGCGCGCAGCGCGTGGACGGCAGCGCCCGGAGCGGGCGAGCCGATCTTGGGCGGCGCCTGCGCGACTCGCTCACCTCTTCGGAGGGATCCGCTTCGCGACCACGGTCGCGTCGAGCTTCGGGCGGGCGGACTGCGCGACGCGGATCGTGCGGGCGCGGGGCGCCTCCGGCGCGGGGCGCTTCGCCGGGATGATCTCGGACTCGAGCGGCGGAAAAAGATCGTGCGGATCGGGCGGGCTCGAGGGCGCCTGCTTCGGCGGGGCGACGCGGAGGAAGCCGAAGTCCTGACCGCTCGGCGGCCGCGGTCTGGCGCTCGGCGCAGGGCTCGAGGACGAGCGGCGCAGCGGCGGCCCCGATGCCAGCGCGCTCGGAGCGGCACGCGGAGGGGCGGCGCGCGGCGGAGGCTCGGCGCGCTGCGTTGTGGCTCGCGGCAGTCGACTCTTGGGTTCGGCGCTCACGTCTCGGCCCTCCCACCCGACACCATCGCAACCGACGTGCCGCGTGCGACCCGCTGGAAACGTGAAGGCGACGGGAGCGCGGAGCGCGCCGCGAGGCACGCGGGAGCGGGCGCGGCGCGCGAGATGCTCCGCGGTTCGCGAGCGATCACGCGCGCGGTGCGTGTAGGATGGCGGCGCGATGGCGTCGCTCGAAGAGCAGCTCAGCGCGACGATCGAGGCGCGGATGGGGGAGATCCTCCAGGACGGCCGCACCCTCGATCGCAACCCGCGCTCGACGATCGCGCCGGACCGCTCGCGACCCGATGCCGCAGGGCGTCATGCGATCGAGCTGCTGCGCATCATGGCGCCCAGCGGCGCCGGCATCGAGGTGCACGAGACGATCGGCGAAGGCGGCATGGGGGTCGTCCGCAACGGCACCCAGATCGCGCTCGGGCGCGAGGTCGCGATCAAGACGCTCAAGGCCGACGCGCGCAGCGAGGGCGCGACGCTGAAGCTGCTCCGCGAGGCGTGGGTGACGGGCGCGCTCGAGCACCCGAACGTGGTGCCGGTGTACGACATCTCGCTCGACGCCGATGGCGTCCCGCAGATCGTCCTCAAGAAGATCGGCGGCTCGCAGTGGGCCGACCTGATGCGCGACGACAAGGCGCTCCGGCAGAAGTTCCAGACGCGCGATCCGTTCGAGTGGAACCTCCGCACGCTCGTCCAGGTGTGCAACGCGGTGCACTTCGCACACAGCCGCGGGATCCTCCACCGCGATCTCAAGCCCGAGAACGTCATGATCGGCGAGTTCGGCGAGGTCTACGTGCTCGACTGGGGCATCGCGGTCTCCCTGCGCGACGACGGGACGGGCCGGCTCCCGCTCGCGAAGGACGCGACCGAGATGGCGGGCACGCCCGCGTACATGGCGCCCGAGATGCTCGGGGATCGCCCCGGCATGCTCACGCCGCGCACCGACGTCTACCTGCTCGGCGCGGTCCTCTACGAGGTGCTCGCCGGACACCCGCCGCACGACGGCAAGACGCTCGGCGAGATCGTGTTCCAGGTGATCAAGTCGGCGCCCCCGCTGCCCGAGCACGTGCCGGCCGAGATCGCGCGGATCGTACGGCGGGCGATGGATCCCGATCCCGACGCGCGCTTCGAGAACGTCGAGCAGCTCCGTCTCGCGCTGATCGGCTTCCTCGAGCACCGCGGCTCGCTCAAGCTCGCGGAGGAGGCCGAGGTGCGCCTCGGCGATCTCCTCGCGGAGCGCGACGCGCGCGGCAGCGACGCCGACGAGCAGCGGCTGCGCCTCTATCACCTGTTCGGCGAGTGCCGCTTCGGCTTCCTCGAGGCGCTGCGCATCTGGCGCGACAACGAGCAAGCGCGCGACGGACTGCGCCGCGCGATCTCGACGATGATCGAGCTCGAGCTCGAGCAGGGCGATCCCAAGGCGGCGGCGCTCTTGCTCGCGGAGCTCGACGACGCGCCGGCCGAGCTCGCTGCGCGGGTGCGCGAGGCGAAGGCGCTGCGCTCGACCGAGGACGCTCGGCGCGCGGCGCTCGCGCACGACTTCGACGCCTCGATCGGCCGACGGACGCGTGTCTTCGTCGGCCTGATCCTCGGCACGATCTGGACGGTGGCGCCGTGGATCGGGTTCGGGCTGGAGCGGCGCCACGGAACGCCGCCGCTGTGGGTGCCGCTGCTGAGCGCAGTCGCGATCCTCGTGTTCGCGTCGGGGCTCGGGTACTGGGCGCGCGAGTCGCTGCGGCGCACCGAGATCAACCGTCGACTGACGCGCACGGTCGGGATCATGCTCGTCGCGCAGATCGCGCTGTTCGCCGGCGCGTGGGGGATCGGCGTCGAGTACGCGAAGTCGCGCGTGCTGCTCCTCTTGCTCTACGCGGTGATCAGCGCGCTCGCGGCGGCGACGATCGAGGCGCGCATGTGGCCGAGCGCGGTGGCGTTCATGATCGGCTTCGCGCTCGCGTGCGTGTGGCCCGGGTACGAGTACCCGTTCCAATCCGTCGCGAACCTGGTCCTCACGGTGAACGTGGTGGTGGTGTGGGGACGGATCGAGGATGACGTCGTGGTGCCGCTGCGCGAGCGACGCGAGCAGCGCATGCGCAGCTGGCAGGCGTTCCTCGAGCGACGCGCCGCGCGCGAGTCGATCCCGCCCGGGGGGAACGATGACGGGTGAGCTCCCGACGTCGGCTCGCCCACTCCGGTCGCCCCCGTCCGCGCGAGCTCAGGGTGCGCCGTACATCACGCGCCACGCGGGCTCGTAGCGCCAAGCGCCGTCGCCGTCGCGCGGGGAGGCGCCGCCTGCCTGGGTCGCGGAGTGGCCGTTCGAGCTGTCGGCCGACGTGACGAGCCGGTGCGAGCCGCCGTACGGCGCGGCGGCGGAGTCGATGACCGTCGGCGCGCCGGCGAGCTGGAGATCTTCGAACGCCTCGAGGTGTCCGGGGTGCTGGCCGTCGTCGGTGTGGGTGAAGCCGTAGATGCGATCGACCGGGGTCATCGAGTCGCCGCGGAGCCACGCCTGGCCGCGATCGAGCGGGCCTGACAGCATGACCGCGCGATCGACGCCGCGGTGCATCGCGATCAAGCCCGACGTGCTCGCGCCGTGCGAGATGCCGGAGATCACGATGCGATCCCAGCGCGGCTGATCGTCGGCGGTCAGGAAGAACGACCAGTCGCCGCCGGGATCTTCTTCGTCGAGCCACATCAGCATGCGCACGACGCGACGCTCGATCGCGTCGGGCGGCTCGATGTCGACGAAGTCGTGGTGGTCGACGCCCTCGAACGCCTCGAGGCGGCAGCCGCCGATGTCGTCGCCGCAGTTGCCGATGCCGTAGTCGCTGAGGTAGCAGGGCGAGACCACGTGGAAGCCCCACGACGCCAAGAGGCGGCCGTGATCGCGCGAGCCGCAGGTCGAGGGCGCGCCCGCGCCGTGCAGGTAGACGACGAGGCGCCCCTGCGGCTCGCTGCGGGTGTCGAGGTACGCGAGCTGGGTCGCGAGCGCGCGGGTGGCCGCGGGATCGGCCTCGTCGGCGGTGAGCTCGAAGCTGCGCAGGCGCGCGTCGCTGCGATCGACCATCGGCTCGTCGGGCCCCGCATCGGGGATCGCAGCGTCGGTGCCGGCGTCGGTGATCGCAGCGTCGTCGGGCATCGCTCCGCCGTCCGCTGGGTCGAGCGCCGCATCGACGCGGCCGCCATCGGAGCGCGCGCTCGCGTCGACCGCCTCCATCTCGACCGTGCCTCCGCAGCCGAGCAGCAGCGAGGTCGTGATCCAGAGGAGCGGTACGTGAGAGGAGCGCATCGTCGCGCTCTACGCAAAGTCCCTGCCGACGAGAAGTCCCATGGAATGCAGGGTGAGCAGACGGCCACGGAGCACTCGATGCTCCGCGCGACGAGCCGACGACTCACGGCTGCGTTGCCCGCGGTGCGAGGTGACGTTACGCTTGTGTTCGTACGAACGTATAACGAGGACGGCATGATCAAGAAGCTCTCTGCGGTCGGCAACAGCCTCGGGCTCATCATCGAGCGCCCGATCCTCGAGCTGCTCGACATCACCAAGGA
>JALYRN010001121.1 GCA_030855295.1 Myxococcota bacterium
CGCCGTCACGCCGACCTCATGCCGCGCGGCATGTACGCGCACGCGGGATCTTCGGCCAGCGGATCGCCGGTCGTCGCGAACGCGCGCGCGCGCGAGCCTCCGCACACGTTGCGGAACTCGCACTCGCCGCACTTTCCCCCGAGCTCGTCGGGTCGGCGCAGCGACTGGAAGACCGGATGGTCGCGGTAGATGTCGGCGACGCCGCTGTCGCGCACGTTGCCGCACGGCATCGGCAGGAAGCCGCTGGGGTACACCTCGCCGACGTGCGACACGAACATCGTGCCCTGTCCGTCGTTGATGCCCCGGGTGACGCGGCCGATGCCGTCGCGCAGCCCGACGATGCCGTCGCGCGCGAATTTCCGCTGGAGGAGCACGCGCCGGAAGTGCGGCGCGGCGGTGGTCTTCACGTCGAAGACCCGCTCCGCGGCGACCGTCGCGAGCCACTCCAGGATGCGCTCGACCTCGTCGCGATCGAGGCTCGCGACGTCGACGCCGCGGCCGGTCGGGACGACGAAGAACACGCTCCAGAGCTCGATCCCGAGCGTCGCGATCCCGCGCGCGATCGCGGGCAGCTCGTGCTGGTTGAAGCGCGATACCGACGTGTTGATCTGGGTGGTGATCCCGAGCTCGCGCGCGATGCTCAGGATCTCGAAGGTGCGCGCGTGCGAGCCGCTCACGCCGCGGAAGGCGTCGTGCGAGCGCGGCAGCCCATCGAGGCTGACGGCGAGCCGCGCGAGGCCGGCGTCGCGCAGCTCCGCGAGCAGCGCGCGCGTGATCAGCGGCGTCGCGCTCGGCGTCAGGGCCATGCGCAGGCCGAGCCGCGCACCGTGATCCACCAGCGCCACGAGGTCGGGGCGCTTCGCGGGATCGCCGCCGGTCAGCACGACCAGCGGCGTGCCCATCGCGGCGATCGATCCGAGCATCGCCTTCGCTTCCGCGGTCGTGAGCTCGCGGTCGTCACGGTCGGGCACCGCGCACGCGCGGCAGTGCTTGCACACGAGATCGCAGGCGCGCGTCATCTCCCAGAACACGAGGAAGGGCGCTTCGGAATAGAGGTCGCGCCGGCGTGTCGTCGGGATCGTCGAGCGGTCGTCCATGTCGATGTTTCCTATCGGGCCATGTCCGCGCAGACCCTGCCGAGCGCCAGCGCGAGGTCGTCGGGGCGAGGCACGAACGAGTGCCCTCCCGCGCCGAACATCTTCGGCAGGTGGAACCGGGCCGAGGGATCGATCGCGAGCGCGTGCACGTGCACGCCGTCGCGCGCCGCCTCGCGCACTGCCTGGCGCACGTCGCCGACGCCGTACGCGCCCTCGTAGCGGTCGTAGTCGTTGGGCTTGCCGTCGGTGAGCAGCAGCAGGAGCCTGCGGCGCGCGGGGCTGCGCCCGAGCACGCGCGTGCCGTGGCGGAGCACCGGGCCGATGCGCGTGTATCCCGTCGGCTGGAGCGACGCGAGGCGCGTCCGCGTGAGCGCCCACGGCTCGTCGGTGTCCTTCACGACGAGGAAGCGGCAGTCGCGGCGGGTGTGGCTGTGGAACGCGGCGACGCCGAGCTCGATCGAGAGGCCGTCGAGCGCCTCGGCGATGACGTGCGCCGACTCGAGCTCGACGTCGAGCACGCGGCGATCCGCGATCCACGAGTCGGTCGAGAGGCTGCCGTCGATCAGGAGGAGCACCGCGAGACCGGGCGCGGTGCGCCGGCGCGATCGGTAGAGGCGATCGTCGCCGGGACGTCCCGCGGCGACCATCGCGAGCCGATCGACGACCGCGTCGTCGTCGATCTCCGAGCCGTCGAGCTGACGACCTCGCCAGCGGCGCTCGTGCTCGATGCGCTCGAGCTCGGCGCGCACCGCATCCACGTGGCGCGCCCCGCGGGTGCGGAGCGTGGCGACGAACGCGCTCGCGTCGGCCGCGGATGCGCGCGGCGCGACGGTGCCGACGCGGACGCTGCACCAGTCGCGCCGATAGGTGCGCTCCTTCTCGTTCCACTCGTCGTAGGGGATGCCGTCCCCGGGCGGTACGCCCTCGTCCATCAGGTCGCCGGCGGCGCCCTCGATCATCGCGTCGCAGCGCATCAGCGACGACGTGCGCTCGGTGCTGCGGATCACCTCGCGGAGATCGAGCTCGTCGAGCGCATCGGCGTGATCCTCGAGCTGGTCCGAGCCGTCCGTGTTCTTGCTGCCGCCTCGGTGCTCCTCGGCGGTGTGCACCTTCTCGAAGGAGTGGACGAGCGGGTTGTCGGCGAGCGGATCGTCGGGCATCTCGACGCGGCGCACGTTCTCGCGAGGTCGTGCGCGCAGCTCGGTGCCGGACGGGAGCGCGGCGGGATCGTGCGCCGCGGCGCCGATCGCGGTCGTGCCAACCGCCGCGCGCGAGCCGACCCAGCCCCATGGCGCGGGCGGTGCCGGCAGCTTCGCGCGGGCGCTCCATCCCAGCGCGCGCAGGTCGGGCAGGAGCGTCTCGAGCGAGGCGGCGAGCGAGGTGGCGTCGGAGGGTGCGTGGGTGATGGCGCGCTCCAGCCA
>JALYRN010000253.1 GCA_030855295.1 Myxococcota bacterium
TCCCGTGGGCGCGCACGATGGTGGTGACCGATCGCATCGCGGCGCTGCTGACGCCGGCCGAGCTGCGCGCGGTGCTCGCGCACGAGGCGGGGCACCTGAGCGAGGGGCCGTGGGTGATCGGGGCGCGCCTCGGCACCGCGATCCTGCTGCTGTTCGTGCTGACGACGGGGCTGCGCGTCGGCGGAGCGCTGCACCCGGACGGCGCGACGATCGCGCTGATCGGCGGGGTGCTGATCGCCATCCCGGCGCTGATCGCGGTGCGGCGACTGGCGCGGCGGATGGAAGAGCGCGCGGACGCGCGGGCGCGATCGACGGCGGGGTCGGCGTCGCTCGCGGACGCACTGTCGAAGATCCACGTCGACGCGCGGATGCCGATGGTGACGGGCGCCAAGCGCGTGCATCCGGATCTGTACGATCGGCTGGTCGCGTGCGGGCGCGATCCGGGGCCGCGGCCGAAGCCGCCGAAGCGGCGCGCGGGGATGATCGCGGGGCTGGTGCTCGGCGGGGTGCTGGTGCTGGCGCTGGTGCTGACCGAGCGCATCACGCGGATCGAGATCGCGGACGCGCCGCTCGCAGGAGAGAGCGCGGCGCGGTGGCGGCTGCGCGTCGATCCGTGGGACTCGCACGCGATGATGGCGTGGGCGTGGGCGACGCGGCGACGCGACGATCTCGAGCTGGCCGACGCGCAGCTCGCGCGCGCGATGCGGATGGGCGCGCCGATGCCCGAGGTGATGGAGCTCGAGGCCGAGCTGATGGCGACGCGCGGCGACTGCGAGGGCGCGCGCGTGCGCTTCGAGGACGCGCTCTCCGCGCGAGCACAGCGCGCGTTCGCCGAGCCGTGGGCCCCGCTCGAGCTCGGCGGCTGGCACCTGCCCCCGACCCTCGTGACCGAGTGCGGCTACGGCAGCACGACGCCGGAGCCGTGAGCTGGCAGGCGCACGAATTGACGGTCCGGGCCGACCTCTGTCAGTACTCGGCCCGTGGCTCGAGACCGCCGCCGACCATCGCTCGAATCATCCGTTGCCCAGCCGAGGCTGACGCACGCCAAGGTCGCGGACTACCACGAGCAGCTCCGGGCGGGTGAGCCCGCCGTGATCAGTCGGCGAGGCAAGTCTCGCTGCGACTCGTCGATCACTCCCGACCTGGCGCAAGCGTTGCTCGATCAAGGGTACCGCCACAAGCTGGACGACGATGGCGTGCCTCATTCGGTGTTCGCGGAGTACCGCGGCGTCTGGTATCGCGCGCTCGCGCATGGACCCCGGACCTTCCATGGCGCGCCGATCGAGACGAGCCGGGTGCCGCCCCGCGCGCTCCGACGTCGAGGGACCGGATGAGGTTCGGTGACGACCGGTTCGCGCTCGAGTTCGAGCCCAAGGCAGACGCCGTGCGTCTCGGCGCCTCTGCGTCGGCCGAGGTGCGAACGCTCGGGTCCCTGACCATTCGTGCTGGCGATCGCGTGCTGACGCGTGCGATGGACGGTGGAACGACGATCGTCGACGTGCCGCTCGTCGATCTCGCCGCGTGGCTCGCGACGTTCTGGGACGACCTCGTGTACGGCGTCGACCTTCCGAGCGATCTCGGCCGCCGGAGAGATCACCACGAGAACAAGCAGCCCGTGCTGGCGGAAATGTGGGCCGCATCGAGCGCGTGGGCTCTGTCGCCGTCGAAGGCCGAGTCGATCTATGCGTGGGCCGAAGCACACGCGCTCGAGTTCGCTGGGACCGACTACGCACTTCCCAACGTGGTCATCCAGCGAGTCGACGACTTCATCGAGGTGTCGTGGAGCGCGCGCGCCGAGGCGCCGCCCGGGTGCGAGACCGTCTTCGATCTCAGCGCGGGCGCGACCCTCCTGCGGGTCGACGACATCGTTCCCCACCTCCGCGCGCTGCTCACCTGGGTCGCAGATCAGTGCGCGGGCTCGGAGCGTGATCCCCGCGTGAGGGAGATCCGCGCGGTCCTGGAGCAGAAGCCCGAGCTCGCGGGAGTGCGCGCGCTCGAGCGATGGACCGACCGGCACGCTCGCGAGCGCTTCTCCGACATCGTGAGCCAGGCCGAGCTGCGCGAGCTCGGCCTGCGGGGCGCCGCGTCAGGCCATGTCGTCTGCTTTCTCCGCTCGGTCGCGGGGCTGCTGGATGCCAAGCAGGCGGCCGCGATCCTCCGGACGACGACCCGCTCGGGTGGCAAGCCGGCAGGCGCTGCGCTCGCGGACCTCGCGGCGGGAGTCGACCCGCGCATCGATCCCCGGGAGCCCTGGGAGTCGGGGATCAGGCTCGCACAACACGTCCGGAGGGCCCGAGGGCTCCGGGATGGACCGGTCGACGTGCACGCGCTGCTCGACAAGCTGCACGTCCGAATCGTCCAGCACGACCTGGAGAGCGCGGAGATCGACGGCGCGTGCTTCCTGACGAGCGATGGGCTCGCGACGGCGGTGCTCAATCCGAGTGGCCGACTGGCCAGGACCGCCAACGGCGCGCGGACGACTCTCGCGCACGAGCTCTGTCACCTGATCTTCGACGCGCTGCACGCGCACGCCATCGGCCAGCTCGACGCTCGCTCCCCCGGCAACAACAGCTACCTGGAGAAGCGCGCCAACGCGTTCGCCGCCGAGCTCCTCCTCCCGCGTGCAATCGTGCTCGCACGGTCGACTGCCGGGAAGAAGATCGCGACCAAGGTGCTGCGGAGCCTGGCGTCGGAGTTCCGCGTCGGGGTCGATCTCGCGAAGCACCAGGCCGAGAATCAAGGCCTCGACGTCACCCCGTCCTGACCCGCGATACGAGCGGTTCGTGCTGCATCGGCTCTTACCGTCCGCCCTGCCTCGAGCTCGGGGGCGAGCGCGGTACGGCGGCGCCGTGCACGAGCCGCCACCCGACGAATGCTACGATGCGGTCATGGCCGACGCCGCGCGCCCGCTGGTGCCCGATGCCGATGACGATCAGGTCGTCGTGATCGAGGGCGCGACCTGGGCGGACTACCAGCGGATGCTCGAGATCCGCGGCGAGAAGGCGATCCCGCGCCTCACCT
Source organism: Myxococcota bacterium (assembly GCA_030855295.1). Classification (GTDB taxonomy): domain Bacteria; phylum Myxococcota_A; class Polyangia; order Polyangiales; family Sandaracinaceae; genus Sandaracinus. Next base: position 3,022 of record JALYRN010000253.1, read on the forward strand.
ACCTCGAGGGACGGCTGCAGCTCCTGCGCCCCTCGCGCGCACACGAGTCCGTGAAGTCGATGATCGGCTGTCTGATCGAGGCCTGGTGCGTCGAGGTCGGCGTCGAGATCACGCCGTACGGCTCGTGGACGCTCGAGCGCAAAGAGGTCGAGCGCGGCGTCGAGCCGGACGAGTGCTACGTCGTGGGCGAGCACGACGACCCCGAGCTGCCGGGCCTCGCGATCGAGGTCGTGCGCACGTCGGGCGGCGTCTCGAAGCTCGAGGTGTACCGCAAGCTCGGCGTGCGCGAGGTCTGGTTCTGGCGGCGCGATACGATCGAGCTCTTCGCGCTGCGCGGCGATCGCTACGAGCCGATCGCGACGAGCGAGGTGCTCCCCGGGATCGACCACGCGCTCCTCAGCCGCTTCGTCCCCGAGAAGCCGATGACCCGCGCCGTGCGCGCATACGTCCGCGCGATCCGCGACTCGCGGACCTGAACCCCGCGACCCGCTCCTCATGGAGCGTCGGCGAGCATCGCGCGGAGGCGCGACTCGATCTCCTGGGTGACGCGAATCAGCGCGTCGACGACCCCGACGTCGATGTCGATGACGCCTTCGCGAGGCTCAACCCAGCAGTGGAGGCGTCCTTCAACCGCACGGCCCCCGAGCGCACGAGACCGTCGATCTCGCTCCGCGCAGGAGCTTCGATCTTGAGCTTCCCCGCGCGAACGAGGTTATCGAGGGAGGAGGGCATCCGCGGCTCCCAGCAACACGGTGTGCTCGCCCTCGAGCACCTTGGTCAAGAACGGAGCGCGCGTGCGCTGTCGTCGCGCGAGCTCCTCGGTGGTGTAGAGCGTCGGCTCGACGCGCCGGCCGAGACGCTGCTCGGCCGGCTCGATCAGCGCGTACGCGTCCTCGAGCGTGAGGTCGTCCGACACGAGCAGGAGGTCGATGTCGCTCGTCGCCGTCGCGCTACCCTTCGCCGTGGATCCGTAGAGCAGCGCGAGTCGGATGTGATCAGCACGCGGCTCGAGCGCCGCGCGCAGCGCCGCTGCCACGCCGAAGGTCTTGTCGACGATCGCGCGGAGCTCGTCGTAGATCGGTGCTTCGTGGTTGGCGCGGTACTGCTTGCGCCCCGCGGCGACGCCGACGGTCACCAGACCGCTCTCGACGAGCTTTCGGAGCTCACGCTGGACCGAGCCCGATCCGATCCCGGCCAGCGCGATGAGCTCGCTGATCTGGAACCATCGCTCGGGCTGACCGAACAGCAACGCCAGCACGCGCTGCTGCGTCGCGGTGAAGATCGCGTCGGCGATGGACGTGCCCATTCTGGGCATCTGCCTACCCATTTTGGGCACTTTGCGCGCCGAAGCCCGCGCGGGCAACCCGACCACTTCCCGGTCGCCCTACTCCCCCGTGAAGACCGCTGCGCGCTTCCCCAAGAACGCGGTCATGCCCTCCTTCTGATCCTCGGTCTCGAAGCAGCCCGCGAAGCCGTCGATCTCGAGCTGGTTGGCGTCGCGCAGGAGGCGGCCCTCGCCCTCGCGGAGGACCTTCTTGGCCTCGCCGACCGCGAGCGGGCCCATCTGCGCGATGGTGGTCGCGGTGGCGCGCGCGGCGCTCATCAGCTCGGCGGGCGGCAGGACGCGGTTGACGAGGCCGATGCGCAGCGCCTCCTCGGCGCCGATGATCGCGCCGGTGTAGATCAGCTCGCGCGCGTGGGCGTTGCCGACGCGGCGGAGCAGGCGCTGGGTGCCGCCGAAGCCGGGGATGACGCCGAGCTTGACCTCGGGCTGACCGAACTTGGCCTTCTCGGACGCGTAGATGAAGTCGCACGCGAGCGCGAGCTCGGTGCCGCCGCCGAGCGCGAAGCCGTTCACCGCGGCGATGACGGGGAACGGGAGCGACTCGAGGGCGTCGAGCGCGGCGTGGCCGGCCTGCGCGAAGGCGCGCGCCTGCTCGAGCCGCATCGACTGCATCTCGGAGATGTCGGCGCCCGCGACGAACGCCTTGTCGCCCGCGCCGGTGACGATCAGGCAGCGCACGCCGCGCTGGGTGCGCGCTTCCTTGGCGGCGTCGAGCAGCTCGCCGACGACCTGCGCGTCGAGGGCGTTGAGCTTGTCCTGGCGATCGATCGTGAGCGTCGCGATCGCGCCGTCTTGCTCGAGGCGGACGTAGGAGCGGGCGGCCATCACTTGCTCTCGTAGGGATGGAAGCCGCGGCCGGTCTTGCGGCCGAGCCAGCCCGCCGCGACGTAGTTCCGCAGGAGCGGCGCGGGGCGGTACTTGTCGTCGCCGAGCTCGCGGTGGAGGACCTCGGCGATCGCGAGGCAGGTGTCGAGGCCTATCAGATCGGCGAGCGCGAGCGGGCCGAGCGGATGGTTGAGGCCGAGCTTCGCGCCCTGGTCGATGTCCTCCGCGGTGCCGAGCCCCTCGGCGAGCGCGAAGCACGCCTCGTTGAGGAACGGGATCAGCATCCGGTTCACGATGAAGCCGGGGCTGTCCTTGCTGGTGATGACGGTCTTGTTCATGCGCTCGGCGAGCGCCTTGACCGCGTCGTAGGTCTCGTCGCTGGTCTGCAGCGCACGGATGATCTCGACGAGCTTCATGACCGGCACGGGGTTCATGAAGTGCATACCGATGACGCTCGTCGGGCGCTTGGTGCGCGCGGCGAGCTTGGTGATCGAGATGCTCGAGGTGTTGCTCGCGAGGATCGCGCCGGGCTTCATCGCGGCGTCGGCCGCCTCGAAGATGGTGTTCTTGATCGTCGGGTTCTCGGTCGCCGCCTCGACGACGAGATCACAGCCGGCGAGATCGCCGTAGCCGCTCGCGACCGCGATGCGCGACATGGCCGAGTCGGCCTCTTCCTTGGCCAGCTTGCCCTTCTCGACCGCGCGCGCGAGCTGCTTGCCGATGCCGTCGCGGCCCTTCTTCGCGAGCTCCGCGCTCGCGTCGAGGAGCTGCACGTCGAACCCGCTCTGTGCCGCGATCTGCGCGATTCCCGCGCCCATCTGGCCTGCGCCGATCACTCCGAACGTCCGGATCTCCGCCACTGTCTCGCCTCCGCGCGCGCTCGCTCGATCGCGAGCCGGGAGGGCGTACCAGCGCACCGCGGAGCTGTCGAGGCGCGTGCGTACGGACACGCGCGCATCTTTCGAACGCGCGCGCGAGTCGTGCAGCATCGAGAGCATGCGCGCTGCTGCTCGGTTCTTCGTCCTAGGCGCCGCCATGATGCTCACGGCGTGCGGCGGGCCCGTCGCCGGAGATCCCGATGCGGGGCCGGGCGACGCGGGGCCGCCGCAGCCCGACGCGTGGATGGAGCCGCCGCTCGTCGAGGAGCGCGCGTGCCCGGGCTCCGCGGGGTGCGAGTCGCTCGGCGACGAGGTGCTCTGGGCCGGCGCGGCCGCGATCGAGATCACGCCCGAGGGCTTCGAGACGTTCACCGACACCAACGGCGACTCGATCTGGAACGCGGGCGAAGAAGCGTTCGACGACGCGAACGGCAACGGCGTGTTCGACGCGGCGTGGATCGCAGGGTTCGGCAACGCGCGCGCGGCGCAGGGCGTGATGAACCCGCAGTGGGCGCGCGCGCTGGTGCTGCGGGTCGGCGACGTGACGATCGCGCTCGTGGCGCTCGACGTGGTGGGCTGGTTCCTCGACGAGGTGACGCTGATCCGCGAGGCGGTCGACGCGGAGGCGCTCGGCGTCGACTACGTCGCGGTCGGCGCGACGCACGTGCATCAGGCGCGCGACACGATCGGGATCTGGGGCCCGTCGCTGTCGGAGACCGGCGTCTCGGAGGCGTACCAGGCGCTGGTGCGCGAGCGCGCGGTGCAGGCGGTGCGAGAGGCCGTCGGCGATCTGCGCGAGGCGAACGTGCAGTACGCGAGCGTCTTCCTCCGCGACGTCGACACGCCGAGCGACGTGAACCGCTACGTCGGCGACAACCGCGATCCGAACATTCTCGACGACGAGCTGCGCATGCTGCGCTTCATCGAGGCCGGCACCGCGACCGCGGAGCCGGGCACCGGCACGACGATCGCGACGCTCGTGAACTTCGCGTCGCACCCCGAGTACCAGGGCTCGCGCAACCCGCAGCTCTCGAGCGACTGGCCGCACTGGATGCGGGAGGCGATCGAGGGCGGCATCGACGTCGGGCCCGAGGGCACGCGGGTGGAGGGCGTGGGCGGGACGGTCGTGTACTTCAACGGCGCGCTCGGCTCGCAGATCGGGCCGAACGGGCTGCACGTGCGGCAGTGGGACGGCACGCCGGTGCTCGACGAGGACAGCGACGAGAGCGCGATCACGGTCGGCACGCAGCTCGGGCACATCGCGCTCGAGGCGCTGCGCGGCGCGGGCACGACCACCGAGGACACGGCCGCGATCGGGTTCCGCTACCGGCAGTTCTTCGTGACGGTGGAGAACCGGCGCTATCACATCGCGGGCACGCAGGGCGTGTTCGTGCGCGCGCTCTACAACTACGACGAGACGCGCTTGATCCGCGATCCGAGCAACCTGCCCGACGTGCTGACGGAGGTCGCGGTGATCGACGTCGGCGCGGCGACGATGCTGACCGCGCCCGGCGAGCTCGACCCCGCGGAATTCGTCGGCGGGTACGAGGCGCCCTGCCCCTACACGCCCGGCGGCTGCGACGCGCTGATCGACGAGGACGACGAGAACCCGCCCGACGTGACGAGGGCGCCGACCGGGCCGTTCCTGCGCGATCACCTGCTCGCGCGCCGAGCGGACGCCCAGCAGGTGTGGCTGCTCGGGCTGACGAACGACTTCCTCGGGTACTTCGTGCCCGACTTCGACTACGAGCTCGGCGAAGGGCTGCCGTACATCACGGAGGCGCCGGGCGATCACTACGAGGAGACCAACTCGATCGGCACCCACGGATGGCCGCGCATCCGGCAGCGGATGATCGATCTGATCGAGTGGGTCCCGTCGGAGACGTGAGGCGGCGCCAGCTCCGAGCGGAACGCCGCTCTCCTGACGTCAGCTTCGCGCCGCGAGGCGCCGCGGCGGGTCGAAGTGCCGCCAGCGCGCGTCGGCCTCGCGCCGCAGCCGCACCCGCGACGCGTACGCGCCCGGCTCGCCGGAGAGCGCGTCTTCGATCTCCGAGAGGTCGAGGTAGAGCGCGTCGTCCACCTCGTCGAGCACGCCCGCCTCGACCAGGTGCGCGCCCACCGCGCACGCGCCCTCGCGCAGGCGCAGCATCGCGCTCGCGAGCGCCTCGCCGATGCGTCCCTTGATCTCGGCGAGCTGCGCGAGGCCGATCGTGATCGAGCGCGCGT
>JALYRN010001122.1 GCA_030855295.1 Myxococcota bacterium
CGCCCAGCGCGCCCACTCGAGCGCGAGCACGCGCGGCTCGGGCTCCGGCATCGCGTCGCCCGGCTCGGCGCGGCGCCCGCGCGCGAGCTCGTCCGTGAGCCCTTGGAGGATCGCGGGGTCCAGGGACGCATCGTCTCGGTCGAGGAGCGAGGCTTCCAGCTCCGCCTCTTCCGTCCTGCGCGCACGGATCGCGGTCTGCAGGTCGTCGAGCTCCAGCGCGGGCCCCGGGTCGTCTCCGAGCAGCAGCTCGCCCATCCGCTCGTCGCCGCGCTCGGCCTCCACGTCGCCGGTCGCGCTGGGCGCGGCCTCGAGCTCGTCGGCGTATGTCTCCTCGGCGTACGCGTCGTCCTCGGCGTACGCGTCGTCGGCGTACGCCTCGTCGTCGGCGTACGCCTCGTCCTCGGCGTACGCGTCGTCGGCGTACGCCTCGTCCTCCTCGTACGAGCCCTCGCCGTACGCGTCGTCGAGGAGCGCGCCGGGTGGGAGCTCGATCGGATGGGTGAGCGCCCACCCGAGCTCGCCGGCGGTCCACAGCGCGAACAAGGCGACGACGATCGCCGCCACTCTCCGCGCCCGCGGCACGGCTTCGTGATCCAGGTCCATGCGTCAGCTCCGCCGAGCGCGCTGCGTGCAACGGCGATCGCGCCCGCGCAAGCCCCCGACGGCCGAGCGGCTCAGGGCGATGCGTCGTCGCACGGACGCTGCAGCGCTCCGCAGTGGCCGCGGACACAGAACGTCTGCCCGGCCGCATGCGTCCTGCGGGCAGTCCTCCGTCGCCTCGCACGACGCGGCGTCGGCTCCTCCGCCGTCGCATCCGATCGCGGACCACATGCAGTACCCGCTCTCGTTGCACGTCCCCATGCTGCACATGCCGCGCGGGCAGTCGAGCGAGCTCTCGCAGCGCATGCCGCTCGCCCATCGCGCGCGAGGGGCTCTCGATCGCGCGGGCGGTCGGCGTGACGCGGACCTTCGCGGGCTGTCGCGCGCGCGTCCGCGGGTGTCGCTCCCGAGGCGACACTCGCGGAGTGCCGTGTCGTCCGGCGCGCCGAGCGTGCGGAACGTGAGCGCCCCGTTCCGCGGGCGTGTTCCGCGAGCGTTCTTCGCGGCGCGGCCGTTGCGGCACGCGCTGCGAGGTCCCACGCGCATGAACGTCCTCCGCACCGCCTCGCTGCTCCTCGGCTGCTCGCTCCTCGCGGCGCCCGCGAGCGCGCAGATCGCCTGCGACTCCACCGCATGCGATCGCGTGATCGACGCGAGCGAGCGGCGGGTCGACGGCGCTGCCGACGCGGCGGGCTCGACGCTCTGCGTGCGCGCCTCGGACACGCCGATCGGCTCGCTCGAGATCCGCGACGTCAGCGGCACCGCCGACGCGCCGGTGCGCGTCATCCCGTGCGGCGGCGTGCTCCGGATCGGCGCCGGCTCGTCGACCGACGCCATCAGCATCGTCCGCTCGCGTCACCTACAGCTCAGCGGCGGGGACGAGACCGCGATCCGGATCGAGGGCGGCGACGGCTACTCGATGGGGATCGCGGTCCGCGGCTGCACCGAGCACCTCGAGCTCGACCACATCGAGGTCACCGGCACGAGCTACACGGCGCTGCGCAACCACGTCGCCGACGACGCCTGCGTCGAGCGCAGCGGGTTCTCGGTGCACCACCTGTACGTGCACGACGTCGGGGGCGAGGGGATGTTCCTCGGCCTCAACAGCGGCACCTCGCCGAACCTGCTGCGCGACGTCGAGATCTACGAGAACCGCATCGAGCGCACGGGCTATCAGGGCATCAAGGTCGGCACGACGGTCGTGAACGCGATCGTCCGCGACAACGTCGTGATCGAGCCGGGCGCGCGCGACGTCGGCGGCGAGGACACCGGCATCACCGGCTCCGCGCGCGAGTGGCGCATCGAGGGCAACGTGGTGGTGCGCTCGCGAGCGAGCTGCGCGTTCCTCAGCGGCGGCACGATCGATCTCGTCAACAACGTCTTCGTCGGGTGCGGCGGGCCCGGTGCGACGTTCAACGGCGCGCCGACGCGGGTCCGCATCGCCCACAACACCTTCGTGCGGGTCGGCGGCGAGGGCGTGCGCTGGTGGGGCGGCAGCCCGACTGGCTCGACGTTCGCGAACAACTTGTTCCTCGATCATCCCGACGCCGGGCTCGGCCCGACCGACGCCGAGATCTGGACGATCGCGGGCAACCTCGAGACGACGATCGACGACGCGCGCATCGTCGACCCAGTCGATCCCGACGCCGCGGGCTACGCCGACGTGGCGACCCCGCCATTCTCGATCGGCCTCGACTCGCCGGCCCGCGACGGCGGGGACTCCTCGCTGCTCGATGTGGTCCCGACGGACATCCTCGGGCGCCCGCGCGACGCAACACCCGACGTGGGCGCGTTCGAGGCGATCGTGCCGCTGCCCGATGCCGGGCCCGCGTCGCCCGATGCCGGCGCGCCCGAGGAGCACGACGACGCTGGCTCCGCCCGAGGCGACGACGCGAGCGCATCGAGCCCCGACG
>JALYRN010001123.1 GCA_030855295.1 Myxococcota bacterium
AAGACGAGATCCGCTGCTGGGGAGCGAACCGCGTGGGTGAGCTCGGACGGACGCCGCTCGCCCACGGACGCGCCGTGCGGCTCGCCGACGTGCCCGCCGCGCGCGAGCTCGCGCTCGTCCGCGATCACCTCGTGGTGATCGACGACGACGGCCACGCGCGCGTTCGCCCGCTCGGGTCCGTGGAGACGGGAGAGGCCCTCACCGGGCTCGGCGTGCTCTCCGGGATCGCGGAAGCGACCGAGACGCTCGCGTGCGCCAACGCGGACGACGGCGCGCTCGTCTGCCTCGATCCGGCGCGCGGCTCGCACCGCCGGTTCGAGGGCTTCGGTGGGCGCGGGCGCGTGCTGGGCGTCGCGGGCCGTGCGTGCGCGGCGATCGACGGCGACGCCGTCCGTTGCGTCGAGCTCCTGTCTCGCGACGAAGACGGCGCTCCGCACGTGCTCGCGCGCGGGGTGCGCGATCCGGTGGCGTACGAGGGGCTCGTGTGCGGGCTGCGCGGCACCGGCGCCGTCGCGTGCGTGAGCGCGCTCCAGGAGCGCTACCGCCGAGACGGCGTGCGCTTCCGGGAAACGCTCCCGGAGATTCCGGGCCGCGTCTCGACGCTCTTCGCGGGAGCCGAGCAGATGTTCGCAGTGCGCGCGGACGGCTCGGCGGTCGTCCTCGGCCACAACGGCGTGGGCCAGCTGGGACGCGCGCCCTCGCGTCCGATCGAGCGCGCCGCGCCCGCAGTGCTCCCCGCCGGGAGGACCGCCATGGCGTTCGGCTTCCACGTCTCGTGCGCGTACGGCGCGGGCGCGGGCGTGACGTGCGCCGGCATCGACGAGACGCTCGCGCCGCGCCGATCGCCCACGGGCGCCCTCTTCGCCGCCTTCGGCGGCCCGCCGCCGGACCAGAGCGTGCGCGGCGACGGAGGCTGGACGGAGATCGATGGGCCGGCGGGCGCGCGCTCGGTGTCGATCGGCGACCGCGACCTCGCCTGTGCGGCGGCGGACGACGGCGCGGTGTGGTGCTGGGGACGATGGCCGGCGGGCGCCGAGCTCGAGCGCGTCACCGAGCCCATCATCGTGCAGCTCGGTGAGTGAGCAGGAGCGCTCGCCTCGGATGCGGGCGAGGGCCGCGAGACGCGAAGCCACTACGGCGAATCGCACTCACCAACGATCGGGCTTGGGCTCGCGATGCACCTCGATCACCAGCGTCGCGCGCACGTTGATGATCCGATACTCGGTCCCGCCCGTGTCCGCGCGCGATTCGGCGGCTGATGGTGTGGGCGTGCGTTCGCGTCGGCGGGTAGCCACGCGCGTCGGTGGTCAGGCGCCGGACTCGGCTAGAGGGCGGCGACGAACTCGCGGCCGAGCTCGAGGGGCTGGGGGCGGTCCTTGGGCTCTCTCGCGGTGGCGGCGCGGAGGAGCTTGGCCATCGCGGCGGGGTAGGTGCTCAGGCGCTCTGCGTCCTCGAAGGGATCGCGGTTCATGTGCGCGATGATGCGGTCGCGCGGGTTGTCGATGTCGTCGAAGAAGGTGCGGCCGGTGGTGACGTTGTAGATGGTGCCGGCGAGGGCGTAGACGTCGGCGCGGCCGTCGAGCTCGACGGGGTCGAGCACCTGCTCGGGCGCGATGTAGCCCGGCGTGCCGGCGACGAAGCGGCCGCCGACCTCGGGGGGCACGCGCATCGCTCGCACCATGCCGAAGTCGATCACGACGGTCGAGAGCGGCTGCGCGCGCGCGGGGTCGCGGTGCTTGTCGGGCGCGAAGATCTCGCCGCCCGCGAGCGGCAGGCGCAGCCACAGGTTCGCGGGCTTGATGTCGCGGTGCACCAGGCCTGCGTTGTGCAGCGCGGCGAGCCCCGCGCACGACTCGGTGACGACGCGGCGCAGCTCGAAGAGCGTCATCGGCCCGGCCGTCGCGTACTGCTTGAGATCGGCGCCGATCAGGTACTCGAGCACCAGGAACGGCACCGCCCCCGCGACGCCGCGATCGATGATGTTCGCGACGTTGGGGTGATAGAGCCCCGCGAGCGCCTTGGCCTCCTCGACGAACGAGATGAGGATCGCCTCGCGCTCGGTGTCGCTCGCGCCCGCGAGCGCCTCGGCCTTCGGGATCTTGAGCACGAAGTAGCGGTCGGCGCCGGGCTTGCGCACCAGCCACACCGTCCCGATGCCGCCCTCGCCGAGCGGCTTGATGAGCTCGTAGCCCTCGATGATCTTGGGCTCCTTCTTCTTCGGCCGCGGCGGCGGCGGCGGCGAGCGCCGCACCGCGCCGGCGACCGCCTCCTCGACCAGCGCCGACGCGATCGGGCCGAGCGACGTGAACCACACGTCGAGCATCGCGGGCTCGCGCGCGCGGATCGCGCGGGCGACCAGCGCGGCGATGCGCGGCGCGTTCTCGGTCGCGTGCGGGGTGAGCGAGTCCTCGGTCGGGCGATCGTCCGCGGGATGCAGCGCCTTGACCGGATCGGCGAGCGCGCCCTGCAGGCGCTCGGCCGACATCACGAGCTCGAGGCAGAGCGCATCGAGG
>JALYRN010001124.1 GCA_030855295.1 Myxococcota bacterium
GGGGCACGCTCTGGTCGGGCTCGGGGAGCCCCTCGGGGCAGAGCTCGGCGCGCTCAGCGGGATCGGTCGCGGCCGCCGCCTCGGGCATGCGCGTCTCCTCGGCGAGCGGCACCGCGAGCGTGATGCGGCCCGCGAGCGACGCGGGCAGCTGCTCGAGGAGCGCGACCACGTCGCGCAGCGGCGTCGCTGCCTCCGCGGTCACCGCGACGAGATCGAACGCCGACCAGTCGGTGTGCTCGACGATCCACGCGGCGCGCGAGGCATCGCGCTCGCCGCCCGCCGCGTCGCTGCGGCGCGCGTACACGCCCTGGCTCGTGAGGAAGAGCGCGAGCGCGACCCCGCGCGTCGGCGGCAACGTCGTCGCGATCGCGACGAGCCCGAGCGCGGCATCGTCGCCGCCGTATCCGCCGTAGCGCGTCAGCACGCGCACCGGCCCCGCCGTCTGCGAGAGGCGCGCGTCGAGATCCTCGGCGGGCGTCGGCAGCGGACGCACGGCGACCGCGAGGTCGGCCGCAAGCGCATACCCGTCGCTCGAGGCACGGATCAGACAGCCCTCGTCGGACTCGGAGTCGCGGTGATCGTCGAGCGTGCGCGCCGCCGCGGCGAGATCCGCGAACGTCGCGTGCGGCGGGAGCGCGCGCGGCGAGCTCGCGGACGAGGTCGTGGCAGCCGACGTCGCCGGTGCGGAGGCGGCGGCCACGGCCGGCTCGGGCTCGCGCGCCTCGGGCCGGGGAGCGCCGCACGCGGCGAGCACGACGAGCAGGATCAGAGGAGAGCGAGCCACGCGCAGAGGATAGCGCTCGCCCGCGCGCTCGCCGCTTTCTTGCGGATCGCGTCGCCGGCGAAGTATCCGCAAGGGATGCGCCTTCGTGCCGCCGCCTCCGTCGCGATCGCCGTGGCGCTGATCACCACGGTCGCGCGCGCGACGCCCAACGATGACGACGACGCGCGCGAGCGCAGCGCGCGACGCCGCGGGCCACCGAGCGCATCGGTGGGACTGCCCTTCGAGCGAGGCCGGCTGCGCCACGGCGTGCTCCTGCGCGAGTCCGACACGATCCGCTACGTCGGCGAGTATCGCGAGGGCGGTCGCTTCTGGGGCACCGACGAGCTGGTGCAGCTGATCGAGCGCGCCGCAGCGCGCGTCTCGGCGCGGCTCCCAGGCGCGCGTCTCTCGGTCGGGGAGCTCTCCGCGCAGCGCGGCGGCTCGGTCAGCGGACATCGCTCGCACCAGAACGGCCGCGACGTCGACCTCTCCTTCTACATGATCGGCGCCGACGATCGTCCGTACGATCCCTACGCCTTTGCCGCGTTCGATCGCCGCGGAAACGGCATGCCGCCCAACGAGTCGCTGCGCTTCGACGACGCGCGCAACTGGGAGCTCGTCGGTCGCCTGGTCGCCGATCCCGACGCGCGCGTGCAGTACATCTTCGTCGCCGACACGCTGCGCCGGCGCCTGCTCGCGACCGCGCAGCGGCGTCGCGCGCCGCGCTCGGTGATCCGCCGCGCCGAGCAGGTGCTCGTGCAGCCCTCGCACGGACACCCGCACCGCAACCACTTCCACGTGCGCATCTACTGCCCGCCCGCGGATCGCCCGGCGTGCCGCGACCGCGAGCCCTTTCACGCCTGGTACCCCGGGACGCCGCCCACGGAGTAGCCGCAGCGCGGTCTACCCGAGCCGCTCGAACGCGATCTCCTGCGCGACGTCGGCGAGCCAGGCATCGAGCTCCGCCTCGCGATCACACGTCGTGATCAGCAGCGTCACGCCGCTGCGATCGCCGTGCGCGCTCGCGAGGCCGTCGTAGCCGGCGAGGATCCCTCGCAAGCGCACCACGTCCGGAGGCGCGAGCCGCAGCCTGCGCACCACGAGCCCCTCGCCGAGCGGCACGTGCGCCGCGCCATCGATCGCATCGCTCACGCGGCACCGACTGCGAGCGGAATCGCGCCCGCGCTGGCGAGCGAGCGCACGCCGTCGGCGTCGCGCACCGCGATCGGCACCCCGTCGCACCACACGATGCGGTGGCTCGCGATCGCCGGCACCCGCGCGTCGGGCGTCAGCAGCCCCACGAGGTTCAGCGGATCGGCCGCGCTGATCGTGATCGCCTCGCCGCGCGCCGGACGTTTCCGCACCGTGCGCAGCATCGCGACGGCCTCCGGCAGCGCGTACTGCTCGCCGCTCTGACCCGCCACGAATCGCCCGCCGCGGATCTCTCCGCGCGCCTCGAGCCGCCGCAGAACGCGCACCAGATCACGCCACGGCGGCGCCATGCCCTCGCGCTCGAGCACCCGCCGCACCAGCACGCCCCAGCGCGCGAGCAGCACGCGCGCCGCCTCCTCGACCGCCTGCTCGTCGATGCGTCGCTCGTCGCGCACGCTCGCGACCGAGACCAGCGACCAGCGCCCCGCCGACTCCATGCTCGAGAGCGAAGGCGCGCGCCGGCGCAGCGAGCCCGCCGCGCTCATCCGCTCGTCCCTCGGCGCGATCAGCGCGCGCAGCCCGGCCCACGCGTCCGAGC
>JALYRN010001125.1 GCA_030855295.1 Myxococcota bacterium
CGCCCACTCCCCGCCGAACGGAGCGCCGAAGCGCTCGAGCTGCTGCGCCTGCACCGGCGCCGCCGATCCGAGGAGCGCGAGCAGGAGCGCGGTGAGCGCGATGCGCGTGGTCATCGCTGGGCCCCGGGCGCTTCGAGGAGGCGGCGGACGTGGATCGCCAGCTGATCGTGCTCGCGGGCGAGCGCAGGGTGCACGTCGTCCGCCGCTCGCCCGTGCGGATCACGGAGCGCGATCACGACCCACCCCGGACGCACGAGCTGCACGACGAAGGTCCCGCGCTCGCGGCGGCGATGCCAGTGCGAGCGGACCTCGATCAGGCCCACGCGCTCGTCGGCGGCGTCGATCGCGTACTCGCGCTCGAGCAGCGCGTGCAGCACGCGCGCGAACAGCTCGTGCTCGCTCGCGGCGCGGTAGCGTCCGAGCGTGTACGGCGACGACTGCACGCCCCCGCACGCCGACACCATCGGGAGGAGCACGAGCAACGAGAGCGCGCGGACCGCTGACAGCATGCCGGTCGCGCTCAGCAGGCGTCGTGCCGCTTCGGAAAACGCAGCGTTCTCCGGTGCAGGCCGCAGCGACCCCGACGCGGACGTCGCGGCCCGCACACGCTGGCACAGCGACGGAACGAACGAAGCGCGGAGAGAGTGCTCTCTCCGCGCTTCTCGTTCCGTCCGGGCTCAGCGCTCGCGCGCCGTGCGGCTCAGTAGCGGTACTGCTCGGCCTTGAAGGGGCCGGTCACCGGCACGCCGAGGTACTCGGCCTGCTTGTCGGTGAGCTTCGTCAGCTTCACGCCGAGCTTGTCGAGGTGCAGGCGCGCGACCTTCTCGTCGAGCTCCTTCGGCAGGACGTAGACCTTGCCCTTCTTGAACTGCTCGGGCGTGGTGAAGAGCGCGAGCTGCGCGAGGACCTGGTTCGTGAAGCTGGCGCTCATCACGAAGCTCGGGTGCCCGGTGGCGCAGCCGAGGTTCACGAGGCGACCGCGCGCGAGCACGATGATCTTCTTGCCGTCGGGGAAGATGAAGTGGTCGACCTGCGGCTTGATGTTCTCCTCACGGACGCCGTTCTTCGGCTCGGTCAGCGAGGCGATCTGGATCTCGCTGTCGAAGTGCCCGATGTTGCAGACGATCGCGTTGTTCTTCATCCGCTTCATGTGATCGAACGTGATCACGTCCGCGCAGCCGGTCGCCGTGACGAAGATGTCGCCCTTGTCGGCGACATCGTCCATCGTGACGACCTGGTAGCCCTCCATCGACGCCTGCAGCGCGCAGATCGGATCGACCTCGGTGACCATCACGCGGGCGCCCTGCGAGCGCAGCGACTGCGCCGAGCCCTTGCCCACGTCGCCGTAGCCGCACACGACGGCGACCTTGCCGGCGAGCATGACGTCGGTCGCGCGCATGATGCTGTCGACCAGCGAGTGGCGGCAGCCGTAGAGGTTGTCGAACTTCGACTTCGTCACCGAGTCGTTGACGTTGATCGCGGGCATCTCGAGCGTGCCCTTCTTCGACATCTCGTAGAGGCGATGCACGCCGGTCGTCGTCTCCTCGGAGACGCCGATGATCTGCGGGAGCAGGTCCTTGCGCTTCTCGTGGACGACGATCGTCATGTCGCCGCCGTCGTCGAGCAGCATGTTCGGGCCCTTGCCGGTCTCGAACGCCGCGAGCTGCTGCTCGATGCACCACCAGTACTCTTCCTCGGTCTCGCCCTTCCACGCGTAGACCGGCACGCCCGTGACGGCGATCGCGGCGGCGGCGTGGTCCTGCGTCGAGAAGATGTTGCAGCTGGACCAGGTGACCTCGGCGCCGAGCTCGGTGAGCGTCTCGATCAGCACCGCGGTCTGGATCGTCATGTGGAGGCAGCCCGCGATGCGCGCGCCCTTCAGCGGCTTCTTCGGGCCGAACTCCGCGCGGATCGCCATGAGGCCCGGCATCTCGGTCTCGGCGATCGCGATCTCGCGCCGGCCGTAGTCGGCGAGCGTGATGTCGGCGACCTTGTACTTCGCGGTCTGGTTGGGCTTGTCGCTCTTGGTCGCGCCCTGGGTCTGCGTCTGCATCTCGTCTGTCTCCGTTGTTTTCTCGTCGATCGAATCGATCACTGGCCATCCGCGGGACGGCGCGCGATCAGAACCTGCCAGCCGACGTGGGCGTCGGGGCCCTTGCCGCGCACACCGCCCGGCACCGCGCGCACGGTCGCGCCAACGAGGCCGGCGTCGTGCGCCATCTGCGCGAGCTCGCGCTCGTCGAAGCCGAGCCAGAGGTCGGCCTGCTGCTCGCGCAGCCGCTCGTCCTCGTGCGGCTGGTAGTCGAGCACCACGATCGCGCCGCCGGGTCGCGCGAGATCGGCGAGCGAGGCGAGCAGCTTCTTGGGCTGCGGCGCGTGGTGCAGGATGCGCGACGCGAACACGACGTCGGCGCCGCCGAGCTTGCGCACGCGTCGGCGGAGCGCAGCGTCGTCGACCTCGCCCTCGTGCAGCTCGACGTGCGCGTAGCCGCGCCGACGAACGCGCTCGGC
>JALYRN010000254.1 GCA_030855295.1 Myxococcota bacterium
GGCTGCGCCAGCTGCCCTTGCTTGGTCGGCATCTGGAGATCCTGGAGCAGCTCTTCGCGCGGTGTGCCGCGTCCCGGAACGCCTGTCACCGCGACCGGTCTGCGCACGCCGCGTCGCATCGGCACGTCGATGACGCCCCACTCGTGGATGCTCATCCCCTCGATCGTCGGGGCGTCGCTCAGCGGTGCGGCGGGCGGCGGCGTGGCGGGCGGCGCAGCGACGGGTGCGGCAGGCTCGTCGCCGCACGCGGCGAGGAGCAGCGCGGCGACGAGCAGCACGGAGATCTTGCGAGGCACGCGCCGAGTATGCCCGTGCGCGCGGGTTTTTTGACCCTCGATCGAGCGCCGTAGTACCGCGGTTCGCGGAGGCTCTCGCAATGCGCACCACGCTCGCCGCACTCTTCGGAACGATGCTCGCCCTCGGCTGCTCGGCGGCCCACGAGCCGCGCGTGGTCGGCTCCGGCATCTACGATCTGACGGTCCGGGGCGACGTGGATCGCTGCACGCCCACGCGCACGACCGGTGCGCTCGGCCTGGTCGGGATCGTGTCGCAGGGCGGTCTCGTGAACGTCGCGGTGCCGGATGGCGACGAGGGGGCGCTCGCGCGCGTGTCGCTCTCGGAGCACGACGGATTCCACACCGAGACCGCGATCGACATCCCGGGCTGCGAGAGCACGTCGCTCCGGCGCAGCTGGACGATCCTCGACACCTCGCGCGACGGCTTCCAGCTCGCGCTGACCGAGGAGTGGATCGGCATCGAGCGCTGCGCCGCGGCCTCCGAGATCATGCCGGCCGCGCCCGACGCCGACTGCCGCGCCGATCGGGTGCTCGAGTACCGCCTGATGGAGCCCTGCTCGGCCCCCTGCGAGGTGCACGTCATCGCCGGCGCCGCGACCTGCGCTTGTGATTGAGGCGGGAGTGCTCGCCCCGGAGGAACCGGACGGGAGCGCGCGCTTCCCACGGACGGAAGGGCCCGGAGCAGGCGAGCCGATTTCGAGCGCACGCTTCGGGCGCGGCTTGAAACCTCGGGGCGTCCGCGCTCTCCTTTCGTCGATGGACTTCGAAGAGACCGAGGAGCAGCGCCTCCTCCGCGAGAGCGTGCGCCGAATCGCATCGTCGTTCGGGCATCGCTGGTACGTCGAGCGCGCGCGCGCCGGCGAGAAGACGAAGCCGCTCTGGGAGGCGCTCGCGAAGGAGGGCTTCCTCGGCGTGAGCATCCCCGAGGCCTACGGCGGGGGCGGCCTCGGGATCAGCGAGCTCTGCATCGTGTGCGAGGAGCTCTCGACCGCGGGCTGTCCGCTCTTGCTGTTGGTCGTCTCGCCTGCGATCTGCGGAACGGTGATCGCGCGCTTCGGCGACGACGCGCAGCGCCAGCGGTGGCTCCCCGGCCTCGCGAGCGGCGCCACGACGATGTGTTTCGCGCTGACCGAGCCCGACGCCGGATCGAACTCGCACCAGGTCTCGACGACGGCCGTGAAGGACGGCGACTCCTGGCGGATCTCGGGCCAGAAGTACTACATCTCGGGCGTCGACGAGGCCGAGCAGATGCTGCTCGTCACGCGCACCGGCACCGACGAGCGCACCGGGCGCGGCCAGCTCTCGCTCTTCATCGTCGACACCGACACGCCCGGCCTGCGCCGCGATCCGATCGCGATGGAGCTCGTGTCGCCGGAGAAGCAGTTCACGCTCTTCTTCGACGATGTGCGCGTCCCCGCGGATCGGCTGATCGGCGGCGAGGGGCAGGGGCTCAAGGCGCTCTTCTTCGGCCTCAACCCGGAGCGCATCACCTCGGCGGCGTACTGCGTCGGCCTCGCGCGCTACGCGCTCGAGAAGGGCTCGTCCTACGCGCGCGACCGCAAGGTCTGGGGCGGAACGCCGATCGGCGCGCACCAGGGCATCGCGCACCCGCTCGCGAAGGCGTTCGTGCAGACCGAGCTCGCGAAGCTGATGACGCAGAAGGCGGCGTGGCTGCACGATCACGGCAAGGACGCCGGCGAGGCGTCGAACATGGCGCGCCTCTCGTCGGCGGACGCCGCGATCGATGCGCTCGACGCCGCGATCCAGACCCACGGCGGCAACGGGCTCGCGTCGGAGTACGGCCTCGCCGATCTGTGGGGCTTCGCCCGGCTGCAGCGCATCGCGCCGGTCAGCCGCGAGATGATCCTCAACTTCGTCGCGCAGCACTCGCTCGGCCTGCCGAAGAGCTACTGAGGACGATGAGCACGTCCTCCCCGCCGCGCACCACGCGCAAGGAAGCCAAGGAGCGCACGCGCCAGAAGCTGTTCGAGGCGATCGTGCGCCTGCTCCACGGCGAGGGGCCGAGCGCGCTGACGACCGCGCGCATCGCCGAGCAGGCCGGCATCGCGCAGCCCACGTTCTACGTGTACTTCCCCGATCTCGAGGCCGCCCTCGATCAGAGCGCGGAGCAGCTCGGCGAGACGCTGCTCGGAAGGATGCGGGACACCGCGCCCTCCGCCGAGGAGAGCGATCCGCGCGAGGCGATGCGCACCTCGTTCCGTGCCTTCCTCGATGCGGTGCTCGCGGATCGCCGGCTCGCCGAGATCTTCCTGCGTCATCGCCGCGACGGGAGCACGCCCTTCGGCAAGCGCTTCAAGAAGGTGCTCGCGCAGAGCCGCGATCGCATCGAGGAGCAGCTGACGGCACGAGGCGTCGCCGACGCCGCGCTGCACGCGTCGGTGATCGTCGGCATGACGATCGGCGCGGTCGAGGGCCTGCTCGATCGCCGCATCGCCGATCGCGACGCCGCCGTCGAGGCGCTGGTGCGCTACACGACCGCCGCCCTCGCTCCGCTGGTCATCGCGAATCGCCGATAGGTCTATCGGCGAACAGATCAGGTCGCCGGCCGAATCAGGTGGCCGACAGCGCGGCGACGAAGCGGTCGAGGTCTTCCTTCGAGTGACGCTCGGTGACCGCGACCAGCAGCTCGCGCTCACGCCCCGGGAGCAGCCGTCCGAGATCGACGCCCGCGAGGATGTGCTTCGCCGCGAGCGCTGCCAGCAGCGGCGCCGCCGCTCCGTCGTTGCGGCGCACCACGAACTCGTTGAACGTCGGCGCGGTCGTCGCGATCGTGAAGCGGCCGGTCTCGGCGATCTTCGCCTTGAGGTACTCGGCCTTCGCGAGGCACGCGCGCCCGACCTGCTCGAAGCCCTTCTTGCCGAGCATCGCGCAGCGGATCGTCATCGCGAGCGCGATCAGCCCGTGGTTCGTGCAGATGTTCGAGGTCGCGCGCTCGCGCCGGATGTGCTGCTCGCGCGTGCTCAGCGTGAGCACCCAGCCGCGCTGCCCGTCCTGATCGACCGTCTCGCCGCAGACGCGCCCCGGCATCTCGCGGACGAGCTCCATGCGCGTCGCGAACAGGCCGACGCCGGGCCCACCGAGCTGCGGCGGGCACGCGAGCGGCTGTCCCTCTCCGACCGCGATGTCGACGCCGTACGCGCCGGGCGGCTTGATCATCGAGAGCGCGTACGGCTCGGCGTTGGCCGTCACCAGGAGCGCGCCGCCGTCCTGCGTGAGCGCACGGAACGTCGCGAGATCCTCGACCGCGCCGAGGAAGTTCGGGTAGCCGACGACGACGCACGCGGTGTCGCCGTCCATCAGCGCGCGGACCGACTCGAGGTCCGTGCGGCCGTCCTCGGCGATCTTCGAGATGACGACGTCGCGCTCGTCGAGGTTGCCGCCGCGCAGGTACGTCTGGACCGTCTCGACGTACTCCGGATGGAGCGCGCCCGAGAGGACCACGCGCTTGCGGCCGGTCACGCGGCGCGCCATCAGCACGGCCTCGGCGACGCCGCTCGCCGCGTCGTACATCGACGCGTTCGCGACCTCCATGCCGTAGAGCTCGCAGACCGTGGTCTGGAACTCGTAGATCGACTGCAGCGTCCCCTGCGAGACCTCGGCCTGGTAGGGCGTGTACGCCGTGTAGAACTCGCTCCGCAGCAGGAGCTGATCGACCGCCGGCGGGACGTGGTGATCGTAGATGCCGGCGCCGAGGAACGAGAGAGCGCGCGCCGCGTCGTTCTTGTTCGCGAGCGCCTCGAGGTGCGCCATCAGCGCCGGCTCGTCGAGCGTGGGCTCGAGCGCGAGCGGGCGGTTCAGCCGATGGGTCGCGGGGATGTCGGTGAAGAGCGCATCGAGCGACTCCACGCCGATCCGGGCCAGCATCGAGCGGATCTCGTCGTCCGTGTGGGGCAGGTACCGCATGTGACCGTCCAGTCCCGGAGCGCTTCCGTGGGGACGCTTCCGTGGGTACGGAAGCGACGAACGTCAATGATCCAGCGTGCCGAGGAACGCTTCGTACGCGGCGGCGTCCATCAGCTCCGAGAGGTCGCTCGAGCTCTTGATGACGACCATCCAGCCGCCCTCGTAGGGGCTCTCGTTGACGAGCTCGGGCTTGCCCTCGAGCGCGTCGTTCACTGCGACGACCTCGCCGGCGATCGGCGCGAACAGCTCGCTCACGGTCTTGACCGACTCGATGTCGCCGAAGTGCCCGTGGCTCTCGAGCTTCGCGCCGACCTTCGGCAGATCGACCAGCGTCACGTCGCCGAGCTGCTCGACGGCGTACGCCGTCACGCCGACGCGCACGCCGTCCGCCTCCGCGCGCGCCCACTCGTGGTCCTTCGTGTACTTCAGATCGCTCGGATAGCTCGCCATGACGTCACCTCAGCGCGCGCGCTTGTAGAACGGGGTCTTCACGATGACGGCCTCGATCGCCTTGCCGCGGATCTCGACGCCGATGCGCGTGCCCACCTCGGCGAGCGCGGCCGGGACGTATCCCAGGCCGATGTTCTTGTCGAGGCTCGGCGCGGGCGAGCCGCTGGTGACGATCCCGATCGCGGGGCCGGGCGTCTCGCTGCCCTTCCACTCGACCAGCGGATAACCGTGGCGCGCGATGCCGCGACCGGCCATCTCGAAGCCGACCATCTTGCGCGAGGGACCCTCGGCCTTGATCCGCTTCAGCGCTTCCTTCCCCTGGAAGTCGCGCGGACCGTCGAGCTTCACGACCCAGCCGAGCCCTGCCTCGATCGGGTTGGTGGTCTCGTCGATCTCGTTGCCGTAGAGCGACAGGCGCCCCTCGAGGCGCAGCGTGTCGCGCGCGCCGAGACCGGCGGGCTCGAGGCCGAGCGGGCGTCCTGCATCGACCAGCGCGCGCCACAGCTTCGGCGCGTCGTCGTTCGCGCAGAAGAGCTCGAAGCCATCTTCCGCGGTGTACCCGGTGCGCGCCGCGATCACCGTCACGCCCGCGACCGCTCCGTCGGTCAGCATGAACGACGAGAGCGACAGGATCGCGTCGTCGGCGCCGGCGGCGCGCGCGACCTCGATCGCCTTCGGGCCCTGCAGCGCGATCAGCGCGTAGCGATCCGACGCGTCCTCGAAGTCACAGCGACCCTTCGCGTGCGCGCCGACGTGCCCCGCGATCTTCTCGCGGTTGGACGCGTTGCACACGATCAGGAACTTCTCGCGGCCGCGGCGGTAGACGATCAGGTCGTCGAGGATCGTGCCGTCCTCCTTGCACGCGACGCAGTACACCGCCTTGCCGTCGGGCAGCTTGGTGAGGTCGGCGGTGACGAGCTCGTCGATGACGGCCTCGCTCTGCGGCCCCTCGAGGAGCAGCTCGCCCATGTGCGAGACGTCGAAGAGGCCCGCCGCCTGGCGCACCGCGTGGTGCTCCTTGACGAGACCGGCGTACTGCACCGGCATCTCCCAGCCAGCGAAGGGGACGATGCGGGCGCCGAGCGCCTTGTGCTCGTCGAAGAGAGGAGTGCGGCGGAGTTCGGTCATTCGGGCGCGGGAGACTAGCGGCGCCCCGGTCCGCGTTCAAGGCAGGTCCGCGGGCCGCGCCGGACGCGCGGCGGGTCACGTGAGCAACCGCGCGGAGGGCTCCGCCGATGAGCCGCCGCGATCATGGAAGCCATCGTCCTCCTCTATCGCAACGAAGCGCTGCGCACCTTCGAGCTCGGCACCAACGGCCTCGAGGTCGGGAGCGGCTCCGGCTGCGACGTCGTCGTGCACGACCCCGACGTCGTCGAGCGCCACTACCTGATCCGCCTCGAGGACGGAAACGTCGTCGCGCTGGATCTCCGCTCCGAGGCGCGGCGCCAGCGCCCGATCCCGCTCCGCCCCGGCGAGGAGCTCTGGCTCTCGCGGCGCCACGCGATCATGCGCATCCCCGACGCGCCGACGCGCCCGCACACCAGCCTCTCGCGTACCGAGCCGATCCCCGTCCACAGCGGCGACGGCACCACGATGTCGCTCTTGATCGGACGGGGCGCCGACGCGCGGCGCGTGACGATCGGTGGACGCCCGATGTTGCTCGGCTCCGACCGCGCGTGTGACGTCGTGCTGCACGATCGCGCGGTCAGCGGCCGTCACTGCCGCATCGAGCCGGGTCCGGAGGGCGTGCTGGTGCGCGATCTCGCGAGCCGCAACGGCACCTTCGTCGACGGCGTGCGCTCGTTCTCGGCGCGGATCGGACCGGGCACGAGGCTGCGCGTCGGGCGCACCGATCTGCTGGTGGTCGCGCGCGGCGAGAGCGGGGACGCCCGCAGCGACGGGCTGATCGCGAGCTCGCCGGCGATGCTCGACGTGCTCGGGCTCGTCGAGCGCTACGCGCAGCTCTCGTTCCCCGCGCTGGTGCTCGGCGAGAGCGGCGCCGGCAAGGAGGGGATCGCGCGAGCGCTGCATGCGCGCGGCCCCCGCCGCGACAAGCCGTTCGTCGCGGTCAACGCCGGCGGGCTGCCGCGCGACCTGATCGAGAGCGAGCTCTTCGGACACGAGAAGGGCGCGTTCACCGGCGCGCTCGCGCAGCGGCGCGGCGTGTTCGAGCAGGCGGACGGCGGCACGCTCTTCCTCGACGAGATCGGGGAGCTCCCGCTTCCGCTGCAGGCGCGGCTGCTGCGCGTGCTCGACAGCGGTGAGATCCGGCGCGTCGGGAGCGAGCAGTCGATCCGCGTCGACGTGCGCCTGGTCTGCGCGACGCACCGTGACGTGCGGGCGATGGTCGACGAAGGCACGTTCCGGCGCGACCTCTACTACCGGCTCGGACAGCTCTTCGTCGAGGTGCCGGCGCTGCGCGATCGACCCGAGGACGTGCGCACGCTCGCGCAGCACTTCCTGTCGGCGATCGCGGTGGACGTCGGCCCGCGCGAGCTCTCGAGCACGGCGATCGAGCGGCTGATCGTGCACGACTGGCCGGGCAACGCGCGCGAGCTCCGGAACGTGATCCACGCTGCGGCCGCGAGCTCCGCGGGCATCGTCGACGCGGCGGACATCGAGGCGGCGATCCGCCGCATCGACGGACCGCGCGCCACCCGCACCAGCGACACGCTCTCGCTGCTGCAGATCGTCGCCCGGTGCGACGGCAACCTCACGCAGGCGTCGCGCGCGACCGGCATCCCGCGGAGCACGCTGCGCGGTCGGCTCAAGACCGAGGCCGAGCGGCTCGCCGGGAAAGAGACGGGGTGAGCCTACAGGAGTGCTCGCCGCGGAGGCGCGGACGGGAGCGCGCCGAGCGGGCGAGCCGATTCGAGCCGGCAGGGGCGGCCTGCACGCCCGGGGGGCAGGGACTATATCGACTCCGTGTCTCAGGTCCTGCGATGACGAACGGGCAGCGGTGGGCGTTCGCGCTGAAGCCCGCGAGCTGGCCGAAGCTCCTGGTGCCGATGCTGCTCGGTCAGGCGATCGGCATCGACGCGAGCGGTCGCCTGTCGATCGCGGGGCTCGTGCTCGGCGTCGCGTTCACCGTCCTGCACGCTGCGTTCGTCGTGCTGATGAACGACTGGGGCGATCAGCACGTCGATCGCGTCAAGCGATCGATGTTCCCCGGGTCGTCGAAGAAGACGATCCCCGACGCGATCCTTCCCTCGCGGGTGCTGTTGGCGGTCGGGGCGCTCGCGGGGCTCGGCGCCGTCGCCGTCGCGCTGCTCGGCGAGATCGCGCTGGGTCGGCCGTGGCTGACGGTGGGTGCGGTGCTCGCGGTCGCGATCTTCGTCGCGTACACGCTGCCGCCGCTGCGCCTGAACTATCGCGGGGGCGGCGAGCTGCTCGAGGCGCTCGGCGTCGGGATCGTGCTGCCGTGGATCAACGCGTACGCACAGAGCGGGCGGCTGGTCGCGCCGGCGCTGCTCGTGCTCCCACTGCCCGGCGCTGCTCGCCGACCCGCACGGTGTGCGGCGGCTGCTGCGGCCGTCGTCGGCCTTGCCAACCTCGTGGAGGACGGTTTCGGCGTGGACGCTGCCGGGCTCGGATTCGGACTCGGCAATGC
>JALYRN010001126.1 GCA_030855295.1 Myxococcota bacterium
GCCTGCGAGGCCGGCGCCGGATCGCGGCCGGTGACGACGACGCGCCACTCGGGTCGAGCCGCCGCGATCTCTCGCGCGCACGCGAGCCCGAGACCGCGTGTGGCGCCGGTGACGATCGCCGTGCCGACGCTGCTGCTGCCCATCCTCGTGCTTCCTGGGGCGAGCCGCCGAGCTCGAAGGCTGTCTAGAAAATCGGCTCGCCCGCTCCGGGCGCTTCCGTCCGCGCGCCGGGCGCGCTCCCGTACGCGCCCTCCGGGGCGAGCACTCCTGTGGACACGTGGGCGCGCGACGAGGCCTCCCAAGCTACCGCGCGTCGATTGCGCCCAGCGTAAACCGGAGCGGTCGCGCCGAGGCGCGGCGGGCGACGCGCGGGCTAGAGCTGCGGACGACCATTTCTCTGGACAACGTTTCCGCCCGGCGTAATGCGGGCGTCTGACTGTCGGACCGCGTGAGAATGACCGACTCGACACCTCCGGATGCCGCTGCGGCGTCGATCGAAGCTCCTGTTGGGGGCCGGCGGCTCCTGGAGGTCCTGCTCACGTTCACGAAGCTCGGGCTGACGTCGTTCGGCGGGCCGGTGGCGCACCTCGGGTACTTCCAGGCCGAGCTCGTCGAGCGCCGCAAGTGGGTCGATCAGGCGACCTACGCAGACCTGGTAGCGCTCTGTCAGTTCCTCCCTGGGCCTGCGAGCAGCCAGGTCGGGATGGCGCTGGGCATCGAGCGCGCGGGGCTGCTCGGCGGGCTCGCGGCGTGGATCGGGTTCACGCTTCCGTCCGCGGTGGCGCTGGTGCTGTTCGCGCTCGGGGTCGGCACGTTCTCGCCGGAGAGCGGAGAGGCGTGGATCCATGGCCTGAAGGTGGTCGCGGTGCCGATCGTGGCGTTGGCGATCTGGGGCATGGCGACGAAGCTCTGCCCCGACGCGAAGCGCGCGACGATCGCGATCGCCGCCGCTCTCGCCGCGCTGGCGTGGGAGACCGCGCTGACGCAGGTGGCGATCATCGCGCTCGCCGGCGTGGCGGGTTGGGTGCTCTATCGACGGGAGCCGCGAGCGGTCGCGCGCGAGAGCCACGCGCCCCTGCCGCCGTGGCAAGGCGTCGTGGCGTGGGTCGTCTTCTTCGCGCTGCTGTTCGGTCTGCCGCTGCTCGGCGCCGCCCTACGAGAGCCGGCGGTCGATGTGTTCGAGAGGTTCTATCGGGTCGGTGCGCTCGTCTTCGGAGGGGGGCACGTGGTCCTGCCGCTGCTCGAGCACGAGGTCGTCGATCCGGGTTGGACCACGATCGATCGCTTCCTCGCCGGCTACGGCGCTGCGCAGGCCGTTCCCGGACCGCTCTTCTCGTTCGCGGCGTACCTCGGCTACATCCTCGAGACGACGCCGTCGGGATGGCTCGGCGCGGGCGTGGCGCTCGTCGCGATCTTCTTGCCGTCCTACCTGCTCGTCGTCGGCGCGCTTCCGTTCTGGGCGAGGCTGCGCCGCTCGACCGTCGCGCAGGCGGCGCTGCGCGGCACGAATGCCGGTGTGGTCGGGCTGCTCTGCGCGGCGTTCTACGACCCGGTGTGGCGGGTCGCGATCGAGTCGCGCGCGGACTTCGGCGTGGCGCTCGGTGCGTTCCTGGCGCTCGCGATCTGGAAGCTGCCGCCGTGGCTCGTCGTCGTGCTCACCGCGATCGCGAGCTTCGTCGTGCGCCAGATGTGAACGCGTCGTTCTCGCGTCGTCCGTCCGTCGGGCGCGCGCATCGTCGGAGCGCGCTCAGCGGGGTCGGGAGGGTCATGCGCTCGCGATCCGGCGCCACGCGGCGACGAGGCACGATGCTGCGCGATCGACGTCGGCGGTCGTCGTGCCGCGGCCGAGCGAGAGCCGCACGGTGCCGAGCGCATCGGCGGGCGAGATGCCCATCGCGGTGATCACCTGCGAGGGCGAGTCCTGGCCGGCGTGGCAGGCGGATCCGGTGGATGCCGCGATGGCGCTCGCCTCGGCGAGGAGCTGCGGGCCCGAGGTCCGCGGGAAGCGGACGCTGGCGGTGTTGGGAAGGCGAGGGGCGCGATCACCGTGGACGATCAACGCCGGGATCGAGGCGCGCAGCCGCTCGATCAGGCGATCGCGAAGCGCCGAGACGCGCGCTCGCTCGTGATCGAGATCGCTGCGCGCGAGCGCCGCGGCGGCGCCGAGGCCGGCGATGCCCACGACATTCTCGGTGCCGGGGCGGCGACCGCGCTCGTGCGGCGCGCCGAGCACCAGCGGCTCGACCGCGACGCCGCGCCGCACGAAGAGCGCGCCGACGCCCTTCGGCGCGTAGAGCTTGTGGCCGGCGATCGTCAGCAGATCGACGCCGAGCTCGCGCACGTCGACGCGCACCTTGCCGATCGACTGCGCCGCGTCGGTGTGCACGAGCGCGCCGCCACGCGCTGCGATCGCCGAGATCTCCGCGATCGGCTGGAGCACGCCGGTCTCGTTGTTGGCGTGCATGATCGAGACGAGCGCGGCGTGGTCGAGCGCGCGCTGCAGCGC
>JALYRN010001127.1 GCA_030855295.1 Myxococcota bacterium
CGATGCCTGCGCGCACCGCCGCGGCCGCCTCGCCCCGCCGCTGCGCGCCGACGCCGCGCCCGACCACCGCGATCGCGCCGACCTGGATCGCGCCGACCAGCGACGAGAGGCTCCACGTGATCGGCCCGCTGATCTGCATCGACGCGAGCGCGTCGGGCGAGAAGCGCCCGAGCATCGCGCGGTCGACCAGGAACACCAGCGTCTGCAGCAGCGACTGCGCGATCACCGGCGCCGCGAGCACCGCGACCTCGCGCGAGATCCGCAGCGGCCTCGAGCGCAACCGACCCTCGCCTACTGGCGCTGGATCTTGTTCTTCGCGCGCGTCGCGAAGCCGGCGCCGGCGAGCACCTCGCGCACCGCCGCCTGCAGCTCCGGGCTCGCGCCCTTGGTCGCGAACGGCGCGAGCTGGTTCGGATCGCGCGCTGCGATCTTCGCCATCGCGGTGCGCATCAGCCCGCGGTTCTTGGTCGCGAGGTAGGTGTAGACCTGCGCGCGCAGCAGCACGATCGCGACCTCGCCGTACTCCGGGTCGTCCGCGGAGTACGTCTCGAGCAGCTTCTTCGCGTCGTCGGGCTTGCCGGTGCGCGCGAACGTCTCGGCCATCACGGCCGCGTACATCGCCTTCGCCTTCGCGTTGGGCTGGCGATCGAGGCGGAGCTCGTCGACCAGCGGGCGAGCGTCCTTGGGGCGGTTCTGCGCGAGGTAGAGGAACGCGAGGTTCGATCGCACCTCGTCCTGCACCGGGCCGGGCTCCTTCCGGAGATCGATCGACTCGAGGACGCCGGTCGCCTCCTTCGGATCGTCGCGGAGCATCAGCTGCGCGCGCGCGAGCGCGGCCATCGCGTCCTTGCTGCCGCGCGCCTCGAGCTGCGCGATCGCGTTCTTGCGCCCCGCCTCGTCGGTCGCGCCCTTCAGCACCTCCATGATGCCGCGCTGGCGCCGCGTGAAGTTCCAGATCCACACGCCGAAGCCCACGAGCACCAGCGTCAGGACCGCCGTGACGCCGACGCCCCAGTAGTCGATGTACGGGATGCTGCCGATCGCGAGCGCCCACACGACGATCACCGCGAGAGCGATCTGCAGGACGACCTTCCACTTGATGCGCGGCGACTCCGCCTGCGCGATCGCCTGGGCGGCGTCGGGCGCGTTCGGCGAGGGGAGCTTCTTCGGCTTGGCCACGGGCGGGGGCTCCAAGGAGGGGCGCGCATGCGCGCGAGCACGCCGTCTACTCTCGGCACGCGGACGGCGCAACCACGCCCCTGAACGCGCTGGATGATCACCTGCTGTGCGAAAACTCGACCGCGCGGTCAGGAGCTCTCGATCCACCGGTTCTCGTACTGTTCGCGCGAGGTTGCGCGCCTCCATCCACCGCGGCTCCACGTGCGGAGAGGTAGTTCTAGGTAGGTTCTGCACCCCCGTGGTTCCTTGCCTCGGGGCCCGGCAGTGCTCATTGGACCCGCCCATGACCGACCTTCCGTTCAGTAGTGGTGGAATTCTCGTGGGCCGCCGGCACTCGAGGCCACGGCGCCGCAACACACGCGTGGCGCTGGTGCTCGCAGGCGGGCTCGCACTCGTGCCGGGGGGCTCGGAGCTCGTCGCGGCGCAGCCGGTCGAGTCGGCCACCACCGAAGTGCGCACGGAGTCGTCGCGGCCCGAGCCTCGCGTGACGCCCCAGCTCGCGATGGCGCGGATCTGTGCCTCCGAGATTGGCCTGACCGGCAGCCCCGAGGAGTGCGCTGCGATCCATGACGTGCTGTCGCGTCGCGCGGAGCGTCAGGGCATGCCGTTCACCTGGATGGCCCGCGCGTACTCGAGCCGCGTGTTCGATGTGGACCGCAGCGACCCGCGCGCCTGGATCGCGCACCTGCGGCCCGACGGTCGAGCGCCGGCGGGATGGCCCTCCGAGGTGCGGGTCCGACGGGGCGGCGAGACGCGCGTCGTGCGCCACGCCCCGTGGGGTGCCTACCGCGAGCGCTGGCTCACGCTCTACGAGGCGGCCGGGCGCGTGGTCCGAGGCGAGATCACCTCGCCCTGCGAGGGCCGCGTCGACCACTGGGGGATGCGCTCGGGGATCGACTGGGAGCGCGCCCGCCGCGCGGGCTGGGACGAGGTGAACTGCGGCGAGACGCGCAATGCGTTCTGGCGCGTGCCGGATCGCCACCAGGGTTGACTGACAGGAGTGCTCGGAGTCGACAGGAGTGCTCGCCCCGCCGCCGCAGTGACGCTCGCAGTGCTCGCGCATGACGTCCGCCCGCGTGGGGCCCATCTGTGGATCAGGTGTACGAGCTCGCCGGAGTGACGCTGCTGGTCGTCGAGCGCGAAGAGCGCGTGCGGAGCGAGATCGTCCTCGATCTCTTCCTGCAGGGAGCCTGTGTGCTCGTCGCGGAAGAGGTCGAGGAGGCGCTGGAGGTCTTGCGCGCGGTGCGCGTCCAGTGCGTGCTCGCCAGCCCGCAGCTCGCGCCACGCCTCCGCGCGCGCGCCGCCGATGCGGGCGCCCTCGGCG
>JALYRN010000255.1 GCA_030855295.1 Myxococcota bacterium
GGCACCATCGCCGCGATGGCGCCCGGCGAGCGGCGCACGTTCACGCTCGCGCGCGGCGAGGTGCTCGAGCTCGCGAGCGCCGGCCCGACGACCTGCCCCGCCGGTCGCGAGACCACGCAGACCTCCGGCGGCACCACGTTCCGCTACTGCGACACCGGCGCCGAGCACGACCTGACCGGCACGGTTCTCCGAGCCAACGGTCGCCTCGCGGTGTTCTCGGGCCACGACTGCACGTTCGTGCCGTTCGACCGCTGGGCCTGCGATCACCTCGAGGAGCAGCTCTTCCCCGTCGAGTCGCTCGGCCGCTCCGCGTTCGTCGCGGCGACGCATCCGCTTCGGCGCGAGCCCAACCTCCTGCGCGTCGTCAGCGCCGCGGACGACAACGCGATCTCGTTCATCCCGGAGATCGCACCGGGACGCACGCTCGCGCTCGGCGAGTGGATGGAGGTCGAGCTGCGCGAGGGCGTGCGCGTCGAGGGCACGGGCGCGCTCCTCGCGGCGATCTACCTCGTGGGCCAGGACTACGCGGGCCTCGGCAGCGCGGGCCGCCTCGGCAACGGCGATCCCGCGATGGCCCTCGCGATCCCCGACGCGCAGTACCGCTGGTCGTACGCCTTCCTCGCGCCGAGCACCTACGAGCAGAGCTGGGTCGACGTGATCGCGCCGACCGGCATGCGCGTCGTGCTCGACCGCGACGTGGTGCGCGACTGGCGCGAGATCCCCGGCACCGGCTGGTCCACCGCGAGCATGCAGATCGAGCCCGGCGTCCACCGCGTCGACGCCGAGCGCGCGTTCGGGCTGCAGGTCTACGGCTTCGGCGCGTACACCAGCTACCTCGTCCCCGGCGGCCTCGACTTCCGCCCGATCACGCCGCCGTTCTGACCGAGCGAGCTCGCGTCGATCGCGCCTCCAGCTCGTCGATCTGGACCGAGCGCTTGCGCCCGCGGCCCGTTCCGCCGTCCTGCTCCGTCGATCAGGACGCGGAGCGCCAGACCGCCACGCCAGCCGATCAGCTCTCGTCCTCTTCGTCGAGGATCGCCTCGAGCTCCGCGATCGCTTCGAAGTCCTTGGGTCGTCCGGCCGCGCGCTTCACGGCGATCAACGTCGGCAGGTCCAGACATTCGATGCCCACGCCGAACGCCACCACGCGCATCGCGTGGTCGCGGAGGTCCGCATACGTCCCGCCGCCGGTGATCTCACCGAGCAGGTCGAGGTCGCCGGCCTCGGTGGTCAGGGTAAAGTTGAGACCGCGGCGAAGGGTCTCGGCGTCCAGTCGGAACGGCAGACCCGGTGGAGCGCCGCGAAGGTAAGGGCGGAGGGGCGCGAGCGCTCGTGCGAGCGCGTCGAGGTTCGCGCGGCTGCGGTCGTACACGATGTCGAGGTCCTGGGTGAGCCGAGCGGCGCCGTGGACCGTGGCGGCGGCTCCTCCCACGACCACGAACCGCACGCCCTCCCGGGCGAGCGCACCGAGGAGCGTGCCGAAATCGATCATCGCGGCGCGCGCTTCGCCGCGATGCCGGCGCGCCGGAGCTCCTCGGCCGCTCGCTGGAGCTCCATCAGCCGGCGGAGGCGCTGCTCGTGCGTCAGCCGCAGGTTCTCGCGAAGGAGGGTTCGATCGACGTCCCTCTTGTAGGCGTCGATGACGGGATCGGGCTCGGGACGCGGTCGCATCCGGTCATCCTGGCACGGCGGCAGGGCCCGTTCACGCGAGGTGCGCTCGGGCGCGGTCGGGAAGATCATCGAGCGGGTCAGCGCGGATCGCAGCAAGCAGGTCGAACGCCTCAAGGACCTGCGCCGGATCGGCATCGACGAGATCAGCTACCGCAAGGGACACCGGTACCTGACGATCGTCGTCGACCACGACACGGGGCGTCTTCTCTGGGCGATGCCCGGTCGCGACGAAGAGACGCTGCGGAAGTTCTTCGACGAGCTCGGCGCGGAGCGCAGCAAAGAGCTGCGACTGGTGAGCGCGGACGCGGCGAGCTGGATCAAGAACGTCGTCGCCGAGCGATGCCCGAACGCGACGCTCTGCCTCGACCCGTTCCATGTCGTGCAGTGGGCGACCGATGCGCTCGACAAGGTGCGCCGGAAGGTGTGGAACGACCTTCGGGCGACGGGTCAGAAGCAGCTCGCGAAGTCGCTGAAGAACAGCCGCTACGCGCTCTGGAAGAACCCCGAGGATCTGACCGAGATGCAGCGCGCGAAGCTCGCTGACATCGAGCGCACCAACGCACCGCTCCACCGCGCGTACCTCCTGAAGGAGCAGCTGCGGGAGGTCTTCAAGGTGAAGGGCTGGCTCGGGCTCGCGATGCTCGAGACGTGGATCAACTGGGCGCAGCGGTCGCGGCTCACGCCATTCGTCGACCTGGCGCGCAGCATCCGGAAGCACGCGTACGACATCGGCTCCGCGCTCCTGCACGGCCTCTCCAACGCGCGCATCGAGAGCGTGAATACGAAGCTGCGAGTTCTCCATCGCCAGGCCTTCGGATTCCACTCACCTCACCCACTCATCGCGCTCGGCATGCTCAAGCTCGGCGGCCTATGTCCGCCTCTGGCGTGGAATGCATGACCCACGGTTTCGTCAGGAGACCCGCTTTTTTGAGGATTTCGCGCTCCATCTGCAGGCGCTTGTTGTCGCGACGCAGACGCTGGAGCTCCTCGCGCTCCATCGTCGTCAGCGCGCCCGTGTCGCTCTTGCCGGCGTCGACCTCGCCGCGGCGCACCCACTTACGTAAATGTTGTCTCGGTGAGGTCGAGGTCCTTCGCGACCTGCCCCACGCTCCTGTCGCCGAGCTGGCAGAGGCGCACCGCCTCCGCCTTGAACTCGGTGCTGAACTTCCTGCGCTTCCTCTTCGCCATGGAACACTCCTCGCGCATCGTCGCGCGTTCCGGGGTGTCCACGAAAGCGGGGAAGGATCAGGCGCTCCCCGTCCCGATGGCGCGGCCTGCACTGCTGCGAGTGACTGCGCCTCCGGCCTCTGCTTCGACGACGGCACCTGCGACTCGCCGCGCACGGACGGCGAGCCGTGCGGCGACGACACGCATTGCGCCAGCGCATCGTGCCTCTCGGACGAGACGTGCGGCATGCCGCGTGCGATGGGCGAGCCCTGCTCGATCGACGCCGATTGCGACACCCGCAACTGCAGCACCGACGGCAACGAGACCGCGGTGGGAGTCTGCCACCAACCGCTCGGCACCGTGTGCGAGTGGGACTCGGACACCTGCAGCAACTGCCTGGGCGACTCGCTGAACACCTCGGGGATCTGCTCGCGCGACACCTGCGATCCGCTCGACGCGCCGAATTGCCCGACCTACCGGGACCACGGCTTCGAGTGCGTGATGTCCACCGACGGTCTGTACCGGTGCTACGAGCGGTGCCTGCCCGACGACGAAGGCGACACCCGGTTCCACAGCTGCTTCCAGGGGTTCGGCGGCTGCTCTTCGGGCCGCGACTACTGCAACTGATGCTTCGCGCGTGATCGAGGCGCAGCCCGCACGTCGGGCTCGCCTCGCCCGATGCCGTTCTTCGGCCTCGGGCGTCGACCTGCTCGCGCGCGGCGAGCCGAGCTTCGCGCGCTCGAAGTCCCGCGCGCCGCGCTGATGGCCGACCGCATCGCGAAGGAATCCGAGCTCTTCAGCTTCGGCACCAACGACCTCACGCAGATGACGCTCGGCATCAGCCGCGACGACGTCAGCGGCTTCCTGCCGAAGTACCTCGCGCTCGGCATCTTCGCCGACGATCCCTTCCAGAGCCTCGACGTCGAGGGCGTCGGCCAGCGAAGGCTATGATCGCCTCATGGCCGACCGCACGACTTTCGCCGATCCCGAGCGCGAGCCGACGGACGAGGAGCTGATCGAGTTCTCGCGCGAGGCCTTCGCGGGGGTCGCTCATGCGAACGCCCTCGCGCTCCGGGCGCAGATCGCCGAGGAGAGCACGAAGGTCCTCGAGCGGCTCGCGAGCTGGACGGGCACCGCCGGGACGACGACGTGACGCCGGTTCTGCTCGTCATCGCGGCCGAACGGATCCGGGAAGACGACCGTCACGGTCCAGCTCCGAGAGGAGCGCTGGAGCGAAGGTGTCGAGTACCTGACGCGTTCCCGCGGAGACGCCGTGGTCCGAGCTCAGGTCGAGAGCTCGACGACCTCCTGCGGTGCTCGACACTGCGGGCGGAGTCGACAAGAGTGCTCGCCCCGGCGCCCCGGAGGGTCCGTAGCCGAGGCGACCTGCGTCATCCGCGCGCGTGCAACGCCAGCTTCAGCGGACCGGCGTAGCGCCGGAAGTTGCCGTCGCTCGTGAAGATGCGGCGCCTCTAACGGCGAGCGAGCGCGCACAAGAGCATGTCGCTGCTCACGGAACGGTCTCGCTCGTGGCGGCACGCGTGGGCGCGTCGAGCACCTCGCGGACCTTGCGCAGCAAGACCTCGGGGGTGAACGGCTTCTGGAGGAAGGATACGCCCGCGTCGAGCACGCCGTGGTGGCCGATCGCGTCGTCGGTATAGCCCGAGGCGAAGAGCACCTTCATCTCGGGCCGCTCCGGTGAGAGCTGCTCGGCGACCTTCGGCCCGCTCATCCGCGGCATCACGACGTCGGTGAGGAGCAAGTCGATCTTGGCGGGGAAGCTCCTCGAGACGAGGAACGCCTCGCCGCCGTTCGACGCCTCGAGGACGTGGTAGCCGTGTCGGCGCAGGATCGCGCAGCCGACCGCGCGCACCTGCTCCTCGTCCTCGACGAGCAGGATGGTCTCCACGCCGCGCGGAGACGGCGTGAGCGTCGTGAAGCCCGCGTCGGCGGGGCGATCGGTCCGCGGGAGGTACACCTCGATCGCGGTGCCTGCGCCTAGCTCGCTGGACACGGCGACGTGGCCGCCGCTCTGCGCGACGATGCCGAGCACGGTAGACAAGCCGAGCCCCGTGCCCTTGCCGACCCCCTTCGTCGTGAAGAACGGCTCGAAGATGCGCGCGCGGGTCGCCGCGTCCATCCCGGTGCCGGTGTCGCTCACCGCGAGCATCACGAAGTCTCCCGCGACCGCGCCGGCGTGGGCGGCGGCATAGCTCGCGTCGAGCGTCACGTTCGCGAGCTCGATCGTGAGCGTGCCGCCCTCTGGCATCGCGTCGCGCGCGTTCACCGCGAGGTTCATCACCACCTGCTCGATCTGACCGGGATCGGCCAGCACGCGGCCGAGCCCCGGCGAGGCCACGACGCCGAGCGCGACGTCCTCGCCGAGCAGGCGTCCGAGCATCGTTCGCATCCCGCCCACGACCTGCTCGAGGTCGAGGACGCGCGGCTGCATCACCTGCTGTCGGCTGAAGGCGAGCAGCTGTCGCGTCAGCGCCGTGGCCCTCTCGCCCGCGTTCTTGATCTCGGTGAGATCGCCGCGCAGCGGATTGCCAGGCTCGAGATCCTCGATGGCGAGGCTCGAGTAGCTGAGGATGACCGAGAGCAGGTTGTTGAAGTCGTGCGCGACGCCGCCGGCGAGCTTTCCGACGGCCTCCATCTTCTGCGACTGCCGGAGCTGCGCCTCGAGCTGCATGCGCTCGGTGATGTCCTCGGCGTGGACGACGACGAGGTCGGGCGGAGCCGGCGAGCACGTGACGAAGAGCCGGCGCTGCCCGCCCGGCGACTTCAACATGCGGTCCATCTCCTGCTGGATCGTGATGCCCTCGTCGAGGCATCGTGCGAGCACGGCGATCATCTCGGGCGCAACCGCGAAGTAGAGCTCGGCACGCTGGCCGAGCCGCTCCGCGATCGCGCCGGACGAGACCACCTCGGCCGCCCGGTTGAAGTCGATGAGCACGAAGCAGGAGCTGCCTTCGCGCTCGACGCGCTGCCACACGTACGTCGGGATGGGGACGGCATGGAACTGCGCGCGCAGGCGCTGCTGTGCGACGACGCGCTCGGTGATGTCGCGCGCGACGCTGAGCGCAGCCTTCTCTCCCTCGAAGAGGATCGGGATGGTCCTGACCTCGACGTGCAGCTCGACGCCGTCGGTCGGCCGGATGAAGGTCTGGTCCACGACGGCGAGCGGAGCCGGGTCGTCGAGCGAGCGGGTCATGCGCGCCTCGAGCGCCGCGCGCGTACCGGGGCCGGCGAAGTCCACGACCGAGCGGCCGATCAGGTCGCTCGCCGCCGCCACGCCCGCCACGCGCGCGGCCGCGGAGTTGGCGTAGGCGATCTTGCCTTCCACGTGCACGAGGACGGGCTCGGGCAGGCTCTCCATCAGGCTGCGGTAGCGGCGCTCGCTCTCGGCCATCGCTTCGTCGGACGCCTTGCGCGCGGTGATGTCGCGGAAGTTGCCCACGATGGCGACCACGTCGGGGTCGTTCAGTCGGTTGGTCGCCGTGCCCTCCATCCACCTCACCGAGCCGTCGCGGTGCGACGCGCGGAATCGCAGCGACACCTCCGGCTCGCCGCGCACCAGGCGCTCCACCGCCGCGGTGAACGCGGGGCGGTCCTCCGCGACGACTTTCGGCGCGACCCCGACCATCTCCGCGGGCGTCCAGCCGAGCAGGCGAGAGAGCGAGGGACTGCGGTAGAAGGGGATCCCGTCCGCCCCACTGAGCGTCACGACCTCGTCGCTCTTCTCGATCACCGCGCGGAAGAGCGCCTCGCTGCGCCGGAGGGCTTCTTGGGACGCGACCTGATCGGTGATGTCGCGCAGCACCGACAGGCTCAGGCCCGGCGCGACGTTCGCCACCGCCGAGAAGTCGAGCGTCCGACGAGCGCCGTCGAGCCTTCGCAGCGGAAAGTGGCCTCGCATGCGACCGTCGGCCAGGAAGCTCCGGTACGCAGCGGCCCCGTCGTACTCGGGCGCCGCGAACTCGGCGATGGTGCGGCCGAGGAGCTCGTCTCGCTCGAGCCCGAACAGCACGCAAGCGGCCGCGTTGGCGTCGACGAACTTGCCTTCGGCGTCGGCGAGCAGCATCGAGTCGAGCGAGCCGTCGAAGACGGCGCGGAGGAGGCGCGCGCTACGGCGCATGTCCTCCTGGGCCGCCTGCAAGAGGAGCGGCGCCGACGCCGCGTCGAGCTTCTGCTCACGCAGGTCGCCCTCCTCGGTCAAGCAGCGCACACGGATCGAACGGACGCGGGGGAACACATGCCAGAGTTGCTATGGCACCGCGGCCCGAGATCACCACCCCGAGGGGCGTGAGGAGCGAGCACTCCGCGGTGGATCACCTGGTGAGTGTTCGGGTGCGGCACGAGCGAGCACAGGCGCTCGAGGAACGTCTCGGCGCTCATGGTGAGCCAGCGAGCGCCGGTCTCTTCATGGGGTCTTCAGCTCGAGGGCCACTTGCTCGGCGGGGAGCATCCGCAAGCGTCGGTCTGCGAGCGGTGGTCGCAGACCGTAGCTAGCGGGGCGGCGGTCGAGGAACTGGATGCCGCGCGGCAGCTCGCTCGTCGAGCTCCCCGAGCGGAAGACGAGCGAGCTGCCGCGGAGAGATCGATCCGGCGGGTCCAGGTCCATCGAGCCGTGAGATGGTACGCGAGGTCGTCGCGATCCGAGCGAGCCCCGACGGCGACGTGCTCTCCGTGCGTTCTCGGCGATCGTCGTGATCGTCCCGCTGATCATGGGCATCGCGATGTTCTACCCGCCATTCACGACGCGGGGCCGAGGCGGTCGGTTCCGAGCAGGAGCGCGAGGCCCTCGAGGACGGACGTCAGTCGCGCGGGTGACAGCGTGCCGAGACGCCGGGTCAGGCGTGAACGATCGATCGCGCCCAGCTGCGTCACGTTCACGACGCTCGGACGGTCGAGCCCTGCTTCTCCCTTTCGGAGGCGGACGTTGCCCGGCGCAGCCGCGAGGCGAACGTTCGACGTGATCGCGGCGACGACGATCGTCGAGATGGCGCTGCGATTGAAGCGGTCGTGCTGGACCACCACCGCGGGACGGTGGCCGACTGGCTCCGACCCGCGTCCTTCGAGGGTCAGCCAGTAGACCTCGCCCTGCCGGATCACCACTTCTCGTCCTCGAGATCGGCACCTGCCGCTGCGAGATCACGAGCGCTCAGCGCCTGATCGCGCGCGACAGCGCCATCGGCGAACAGAGCGTCGAGCCGGCGCGTGATCTCGGAATCTCGCCGCGCGCGCACGACCTCGGTGAGGACGCGCGTCAGAAAGCGGCTCCGGGACTCGCCGCGAGCGCGCGCGGCAGCGTCGACTTGGGCGCGATCGCGACGCCGAGGCCCGATGCCGTTGCCGAGCAGCCGGCTTCCGCGCTCGGCGCCCGAGCGGCCGCGTGATCTACGCCCGCCGATCAGAGCTCACC
>JALYRN010001128.1 GCA_030855295.1 Myxococcota bacterium
GGCGTCGGTGTCGGGGCCGGCAGCGGCGGCGGACGCGGGCGAGGCGGCGCGGGCGCGCCGGGACGCCCTCGCGAGGAGACGCGGGTGTCGGTGAGCACCGGCACGCCGCGCGTGAACGGGTACCTGTCGCCCGAGCAGATCATGCGCGTGGTCCGGCAGAACCAGGCGGCGATCCGCTACTGCTACGAGACCGAGCTGCAGCGACAGCCGAACCTGCGCGGCCGCATCGAGGTCAGCTGGCGCATCAACCTGCAGGGCTCGGTGACGAGCTCGCGCGTCGCACGCAGCACGATGGGCAACCCGCGCGTCGAGGGGTGCATCGTGCGGCAGGTGCGGGGCTGGCGCTTCCCGCAGCCCGACGGCGGCGAGGTCACGGTCGAGTTCCCGTTCATCTTCGGCGCGCAGGGCGGCTGATCCAGCAGGAGTGCTCGCCCCGGAGGGCGCGGACGGGAGCGCGCGCCGCGCGCGCGGACGGCAGCGCCCGGAGTGGGCGAGCCGATCGATCCAGCAGGAGTGCTCGCCCCGGAGGGATCACGCGGGACGCGGGTGGTACGTCTCGATCCAGGTGGCGAGCGAAGCGGCGACCTCGGGCTCGCAGATGCCCTCGAGGACCTCGATGCCGGCGTCGCGCAGGATGCGCACGCCTTCGCCGTTCACGCGCGGGTGGGGGTCGCGCATGCCGATCACGACGCGCGCGATGCGGTGCTCGGCGATCGCGAGCGCGCATGCGGGCGTGCGGCCGACGAACGAGCAGGGCTCGAGGGTCGAGTAGATCGTCGCGCCCTCGATCGACGCACCGCGCGAGATCGCGTCGTGGATCGCGGCGATCTCGGCGTGGTCCTGCCCCGGCGGCTTCGTGCTGCCGCGCCCGACGATCTCGCTGCCGACCACGATGACCGCGCCGACCCACGGATTGTCGCCGGTCGTGCCGCGCGCGCGCTCCGCCTCGGCGAGCGCGAGCTGCATGTAGCGGACGTGCTCGCCGGGCATCCGCCGCGATTTGTTCCCCCGCGCGCCCGACCGCAAGCCGGCGCGTGCCGACGGACGTGCCCGAAATCGCGCGACGGGGCGCCCCGGCCTCCTCTAGGATCGCCTGATGGTGGCGCTGGTCCGCGATGAAGCAGGGACGATCCTCGCGGGGAAGTACGAGCTCCTCGCGAAGGCCGGTCTCGGCGGGATGGCGATCGTGTGGAAGGCGCGCACCCTCGGCGCGGCGGGCTTCTCGCGGCCGGTCGCGGTGAAGCGGATCATCCCGCACCTCGCGACGTCGCAGGAGTTCGTCGCGATGTTCGTCGAGGAGTCGCGCGTCGTCTCGGAGCTGCAGCACCCGGGCATCGCGCAGATCCACGACTTCGGGGTCGACGACGCGGGGCACCACTTCCTGGTCCTCGAGTGGATCGAGGGCGTCGATCTGCAGGAGCTCGTCGACGCGTTCGTGCGCGCGGCGCAGCCGACGCCCTGGGCCGTGATCGCCGAAGTCGGCGCGCAGGTGCTCGAGGCGCTCGCGGCGGCGCACGAGCGCCGGGACGCGTCGGGCGCGATCTCGCCGGTGCTCCATCGCGACGTGACGCCGCACAACATCCGCCTGGGCGCGCTCGGGTACGTGAAGCTGACCGACTTCGGGATCGCGCGCGCTGCGGATCGCTCGACGATGACGAGACCCGACGCGATCAAGGGCAAGATCAGCTACGTCGCGCCCGAGATGCTCAAGTCGGCGCCCGCGAGCGTGCGCACTGATCTGTTCTCGGTCGGCATCGTGCTCTGGGAGGCGCTCGCGGGCCGGCGCCTCTTCGACGCGCCGACCGACATGCAGGTGATGTTCATGGTGCACGACGCGAACGTCCCGGACCTCGCGGCGATCCGTCCCGATCTGCCGGCTCCGCTGGTCGCCGCGGTGATGCGCGCGCTCGCGAAGGATCCGGCGGCTCGGTTCGAGAGCGCGCACGCGATGGGGCGCGCGCTCGCCCTCGTGCTGCGCGCCGCGCCCGAGCCCGTCGATGCGCGCCGCATCGCGGAGATGGTCGCGTGGTCCCGGTCGAGCGCCATGGCGCCCGCCGCCCCCGCGCCGGGTACGTCCGAGCTGATGATCGGCGAGCTCGAAGAGATCGAGTAGCCGGTCCCTCCGGGACCTTCCGTCCGCACGCGCACTGATCGGCTCGCCCGCTCCGGCCGCTTCCGTCCGCGCGCTTCGCACGCTCCCGTACGCGCCCTCCGGGGCGAGCACTCCATCCAGTCGCTGATCGGCTCGCCCGCTCCGGTCGCTTCCGTCCGCGCGCTTCGCACGCTCCCGTACGCGCCCTCCGGGGCGAGCACTCCATCCAGTCGCTGATCGGCTCGCCCGCTCCGGTCGCTTCCGTCCGCGCGCGCAGCGCTATCGGCTCGTCCGCTCCGGTCGCTTCCGTCCGCGCGCGCAGCGCTATCGGCTCGTCCGCTCCGGTCGCTTCCGTCCGCGCGCGCAGCGCACGCTACCGTCCGCGACCTCCGGGGCGAGCACTCCTGTGG
>JALYRN010000256.1 GCA_030855295.1 Myxococcota bacterium
ATCGTCCGGAGCGCGGTCGCCTTCGGCGCCGACGCGGTCGTCACGCTCAAGGATCGCGCGGCGCCGGTCACGCCGGTGGTGGTGCGCGCGAGCGCGGGCGCGACCGAGCACGCGCGGATCGTCCGCGTGACGAACCTCGCGCGCTCGCTCGCCGCGCTCTCGGAGCAGCACGGGCTGCAGGTCGTCGGGCTCGCGGCCGACGGCGAGGTCGACATCGACGCGCTGCCCGAGGCGGATCGAGGGCGCGTGATCGTGATCGGCTCGGAGGGCAAGGGAATGCGGCCGCTCGTGCGCAAGCAGTGCACGGTGGTCGCGCGGATCCCGATCCTCGGGCCGGTCGCGTCGCTCAACGCATCGGTGGCCGCCGGGATCGCGCTCCACGCGGCGAGCCGACAGCGTCTCTGAGCTCCGGCAGGGCGCTCAGATCAGAGGCTGTCTAAAAGTCGAGCTCGCGCGCGACGCGCTGCGCGAACGCCGAGAGCTCCACGTGGATCACGAGGTCGGCCTCGTCGTCGATCGCGGTCTCTTCGCGGTTGATCACCACCACGCGCGCGCCCGCGCGGTGCGCGCGCGGTGCCAGCCCCGCGACCGGCCAGACCTCCATCGAGGTTCCGATCGCGAGCAGGAGATCGCACCGATCGATCGCTCGCTCGGCCTTCTCGAAGTCGCGCGCGAGCGGCTCGCCGAAGAGCACGACGTCGGGCTTCACGAGCCCCGCACAGACCGCGCACGTCGGCCGCTCTCCGGGTCGCAGCTCCGCGAGGAGACGCATCGTGTCGTCCCCCGCGCCGCACTGGAGACATCGCGCGGTCCGCCACGTGCCGTGCACCTCGAGCACCTCGACCGAGCCCGCGCGCTGGTGCAGCCCGTCGATGTTCTGCGTCACGATCGCGCGCAGGAGCCCCCGCGACTCGAGCTGCGCGAGCACGCGATGCGTGAGGTTCGGCTCCGACTCGGCGAGGCTCCCGAAGCGCTCTCGCCAGAACGCGTAGAACGCCACCGGATCGGCGTGGAACCCGTCGATCGACGCGACCTGCATCGGATCGACGCGCGCCCACAGCCCGCTCTTCGGGCTCCGGAAATCGGGGATGCCGGAGTCCGTCGACACGCCCGCCCCGGTGAGCGCGACCACTCGCGAGCTCTCGCGCATCCACCGCACGAGCTCGGCGATCCGATCGTCCGTCGTCATCCGTCCTCGCGCTCCGCGCCCAGCGACGTGCGCAAGAACGTCTCGAGCCGCCCGAGCAGCTCGGGCGAGCCCCGCAGCAGCGCGAGGCCGTGCGCCGACCCGTCGACCACGACGGCCTCGCCCCCGGTGATGCGCGCCATCGCTCGTGCGGTCTCGACCGAGTCGGTCTCCTCCTGGCCGACGATCGCGAGGAAAGGGCGCTCGCCCAGCTGCGTCGCCGGCGTGATCGCGTCGAACCCTCGGTAGGCGCGCCCCGGCGAGAGCGCGGCGATCGCGTGCACGTCCTCGCCCGAGCGCGCCGCCGCGGCGATCGCGGCGCTCGATCCGATGCTCGAGCCGACGATCCCGACCCGGCTCGGCGTGAGCCCCGACTCGCCCGAGCGAACGAAGTCGCGCGCCGCGAGCACGTCTTCGGTCGTGAGCGCCCACTGCGCGTTGTCGAGCTCGCGCCACGAGAGCGTCGCCCCCGCCGGACCCGACGTGCTCTCGCCGTGTCCTCGCAGATCGATCGCGAGCGTCGCGACCGCCGGTCGCTCGCGCAGGCGCTCGAGGAGCGGTGCCCACTCCGCGCGCGAGCCGCCCAGCTGATGCACGAGGATCACGAGCGGGGCGTCGGCGCGCCCGCCAGGCTGCAGAGTCCCCGCGATCGTCACGCCGTCGCTCGCCTGGAAGCGCACCTCGCGCGGCTCGGGGATCGTCTCGGGCGCCGCCACCGCGGGCGGAGCCTCGCGCGCGGTCGTCTCGGGCGGCGCCGCGCGGCGATCCTCGACCGACGAGCACGCGATCACGAGCGCGGAGAGCACGAGCGGGACCGAGCGGGAGAGCATGCGCCAATGTAGCCGAGCACTGCCGAGCGCGCGCGTCGTCGACGGCGCGCCGCGCCGACCCTATGATGCCGCTCGAATGACCCGGACCGCGGCGGCGCTGGTGATCGGGAACGAGCTCCTGACCGGCAAGGTGCAGGAGGCGAACGTCGCATTCCTCGGCCAGGAGCTGTTCGCGCTCGGGATCGTCCTGCGTCGCGTGGTCGTGTGCGGCGACGAAGAGGAGACGATCGCGGCGGAGCTCGACGCGCTGCGCGCCTCCCACGACTACGTGTTCACCAGCGGCGGCGTCGGGCCGACCCACGACGATCTCACGGTGCCCGCGATCGCGCGGGCGTTCGCGCGACCGCTGGTGCGTGATGCGCGCGTCGAGCGGATGATCCGCGAGCACTTCGGCCCGCGCACCACCGACGGGCACCTGCGGATGGCGGAGCTGCCCGAGGGCGCGGAGCTCGTGCACAACGAGACGATCCCGTGGCCCGTGCTGCGCATCGAGAACGTGTACGTGATGCCGGGCGTGCCGGAGATCTTCCGGCTCAAGTTCGCGCTCGTGCGCGAGCGGCTCGGCGCCGAGACCCCCTTCGTGTCGCGCGCGATCTACACGCGCTGCGACGAGGGCGAGATCGCCGAGCTGCTCGAGCGCATCGAGCGCGCGCACCCCGGCGTGGCGATCGGCA
Organism: Myxococcota bacterium; assembly: GCA_030855295.1. GTDB lineage: Bacteria > Myxococcota_A > Polyangia > Polyangiales > Sandaracinaceae > Sandaracinus. The sequence continues at coordinate 2,691 of JALYRN010000256.1, forward strand.
GCTATCCGCGCTTCCGCGATCCCGACCACACCGTGAAGCTCACGTTCGACGGCCGCGACGATGCCACCGTGCTGCAGGCCCTCGAGGCCTGCCTCGCCGAGCTCCCGACCGAGAAGATCGTCCGCGCCGATCGTCAGTAAGCGTTCTGACGAACCTTCCGGCCGAACACGGTGAGGAAGATGATCCAGAGATCGAACACGAGCCCCCAGCGGCGGATGTACTCGAGGTCGTGCTCGATCCGCTTCTCCATCTTCTCGAGCGTGTCCGTCTCGCCGCGCCAGCCGTTGACCTGCGCCCAGCCGGTCAGGCCGGGCTTCACCTTGTGGCGCAGCATGTAGCCCTGGATCCGCTGCCGATACTCCTCGTTGTGCGCGACTGCGTGCGGCCGCGGCCCCACCAGGCTCATCTTGCCGGTGACCACGTGGAAGAGCTGCGGCAGCTCGTCGATCGACGTGCGCCGCATGAACCGACCGATCGGCGTGATGCGCGGGTCGTGCTTCGTCGCCTGCTTCACCACCGGGCCGTCGTCCTGCGTGCGCATCGAGCGGAACTTCAGGACCTCGATCACCTCTCCGTTGAGCCCGTAGCGGCGCTGCTTGAAGAAGACCGGGCCCTTGCTCGTGAGCTTGATCAGGATCGAGACGAGCACCATCACCGGCGACGCGACCAGCAGCGCCGAGGTGCCGAGCACGATGTCCTCGATGCGCTTCACCATCCCGTCGACGCCGTAGAACGGCGTCTCGAAGATGCTGATCACCGGCAGGTCGCCGAGGCTGCTCCAGCGTCCGTGCAGCAGATCGAAGACGAAGAAGTCCGGCACGATGTAGACGCTCGCCGTGCTGTCCGCGAGACGCCGCAGCATCGCCTGCACGCGCGGCTCCGCCCGCAGCGGCAGCGCGATGTACACCGTGTCGATCTCGCCCGTTCGCGCCTTGTCGACCACGTCGTCGACGGTGCCGACGAGCTGCCCGCGCGCGCTCGGCACGTCGGGCAGGCGATCGGGCGTGCGATCGTCGAAGAACCCGACCAGCTCCATCCCGAGCCAGGGCGTGCTCGCGATCCGCCGCGCCAGCATCTCGCCGATCTCGGTCACGCCGATGATCGCGACGTGTCGCGTGTTGCGCCCCTGCGCGCGGAGACGACGGAGCGCGACGCGCGCGACCAGCCGCACGCCGCACATGCCGATCGGCGCCAGGAGGAACCACGAGATCGTCGCGATCCGCGAGAAGCCCTCGCTGAGCTTCAGCAGGAACGCGATCCCGAGCAGCATCGGCACGACGGGGACCCAGGTCCCCCAGACGCGCATGAGCTCCTTGGGAATCGGCGCGCCGCGCCAGGTCTGGTAGAGCCCGGTCGTCTCCGCGACGAGCAGGTACGCCAGCACCGCCAGCAGCGTCGCGACCGTGTCGTCCGTCCGCCACGTCGCTTGGTCGTAGAAGCCGACCGCGAGGACGTTGGCGAGCGTGACGCATGTCGAGTCGGCGATGCGCGCGAGCGCCGCCTGACTTCCACCCGATGGCCTCAGCAGCCCCGTTTTCCTGGCCATAATGCGAAAACCGTCGCGGGCTCTCCCGGACCCCTCCGGGATGAATCCGGCCGACTCGATCGGCCCCCGCGCCCCTCACGTGAGCAGGACTCGTGCCGGGCGGTGTCGCCGGATTCCGATGGTGCGATTGACGCGCCGGAAGCTGTCACAAGGTCCGCGACCCGTCGACCGCCGCGGGTATGATCGTCGCGCTCCTGCCACAATCTGCTGTCCAACCGACTCGTTCTGCTACGCCGAGGCCCATGATCCGCTGTTGGTGCTGCGTCGCTCGCCGCCTCGCTGCGACGCTCTTGCCCGTCCTGCTCTGCGCGCTCGCGATCCCGGTGCTCACGTCTTCGAGCGTCGCCGCCCAGACCGAGGGCGCGCCGTCGCTCCGGGAGCAGCTGGCGCAGGTGCGCGCGTCGCGCCCCGCGGGCGTTCCCGAGGCATCGCTGACGAGCATCGAGTACCTGCTCGACGTCGCCGATCGCATCGAGCGCGGCTTCGCCCCGCAGTCCGCGGTGTGGCGCGCGACGGCGGCGCGCTATCTCGAGGCGGCGCGCGCGGGGCGTGATCCGTACCTCGAGCAGGGCGGCCGCATCACGAACCGCGGCTACCGCTCGCAGGTCTCGGACGCCGTCCAGGGCTACGCCGTGTATCTGCCGCCCGGCTACGACCCGAGCCGCCGCTATCCGCTGCTGATCATGCTGCACGGCGGATCGAGCAACGGAAACCTCTTCCTGGGGGTCGTGCTCGGCAACAACATGGACTGGCTCACGTACTCGGAGCACCTCTGGGACGAGTACACGCCGCGCTGGTCGCCCGAGTGGATCGTCGTCGCGCCCGACGGATTCGGGCAGGTGCTGTGGCGATGGATGGGCGAGCAGGACGTGCTCGACGTGGTCGACGACGTGCAGCGCCACTACTCGGTCGACGAGAACCGCGTCGTGCTCGGAGGGCTGAGCAACGGCGGCGTCGGCGCGTACGCGATCGGCATGCGGCACGCGTGGCGCTTCTCGATGGTGCTCGCGATCGCGGGAGCGCCGAGCTGGCTGCAGTACACCGGCGGCTCGCCCGCGCCGGAAGAGACGCGCTTGCTGCACCAGGTCTCGGGGATGCACCTGGTCGAGAACTCGGTGAACACCGACTTCCGCTTCTTCCACGGCTCGCGCGACGGCGGGCCGATGCGGCCGCGCTACGTGCAGGAGATGGAAGCGCACATGCGCGGCCTCGGCCTCGAGCCGCAGGTGCGCTGGTACGACCACGGGCACGATCTGCTCTACCTCGTGCACCGGCACGGGCGCTCGTACGCGGACTGGGCGCAGGTGGTGCGAGATCCGGCGCCACGCGAGGTGCGCGTCGTCACGGCCGACTACCGCGCCAACCGCCAGCACTGGGTGACGGTCACGCGCATCGAGGACTACCCGCGGCTCGCGCGCGTGCGCGCGGTCGCCGAGGACGGCGCGATCACGGCGCAGACCGAGCACGTGCTCGAGCTCGCGCTCGATCTGCGCGACGCGCCGGTGGGGCAGGGCGACGCGCTGCGCATCGCGATCGACGGCACCGAGGCGTACGCCGGGCCGCGCGCGCGTCTCGGTCACGTGATCCATCTCGCGCGCGAGGGCGGCCGCATCGACGGCGCGTGGCGCCTCGGGTTCCTCCCGCGCGAAGAGGGACGCCTCGAGAAGGTGCCCGGCCTCTCGGGACCGCTGACCGATCCGTACCGCGACGGGATGATCCACGTGTACGGGACGCAGGACGCCGCCGCGACCGCGGACCTGCAGGCCGCGGCGCAGCGCGGGGCGCGCGGCTGGCCGCTCTGGCTCTGGCAGCACCAGCAACGCGTCGTCGCGGACACCGAGGTGACCGACGAGATGATGCGCCGCTCGCACCTCGTGCTGTACGGCACGCCGGGCGCGAACTCGGTGCTCGAGCGGATGCAGGGGCAGCTCCCGATCCGCGTGACGAGCGAGGGCGTGCAGGTCGGCGAGCGTACGTACCGCGGCGCGGGCGTGGGCACGCGGTTCGTGCATCCGAACCCGCTCGCGCCGAGCCGCTACGTGATCGTGCAGGCGGCGCCGACGACGGCGGGCGTGCAAGGCGGCCACAACCTGCCGGACTTCCTGGCCGACTGGGTGGTCTACGACGGGAGCACGACGCGCACGCGGCAGCGCCTGATCAGCGGGCGCAACGGCCAGGTCGCGATGGGCTTCTTCGATCGCTTCTGGTCGCTGCCCGACGGCGACGCGAGCGCGAGCCTCGGCGACCGCGGCGGCCGTGAAGCGATCGGCGAGCGCGCGATCGATCCGCGGCGAGACGTGCTCGGAGGCGGCGAGGGCGAGATCGTGCTGGCGCAGTCGGACGCCGTCGACGCGCCGCCGCCGACCGTGCTCGCTCCGCCGTCCGACGAGACGCCCGAGCAGCGCGCCCGACGGCTCGAGCTCAACGCTGCGATCGGGGCGCCGCCGGAGTTCACGATCCCGCACAACGTGCTCGAGCAGTCGCCGGCGCCCGAGCGCGCGCCGGCCGCGATTCCCGAGCCGCCCGCGATCCCGTCGCGCTTCGATGCGCCCGCGCGCGATCCTGCGGGCCGCATCGCGCGCCGGCTCGCCGCGCAGATCCCGACGTTCCTCAACTACCGCGCGATCATCCCGGGCGGAGAGTGGCGCGTGGATCGGCGCGCGATGTGGCGCATCCAGCCGCAGGACGCGTGCTACGCGGCGCTCGCCGAGGCCGGCGTGCCGGCGCAACCGGCCGCCGCGGGCCGCGTTCCGATGCCCTCGCCGGTCACGATCACCGGTCCGATCGACGGCGTCACGTTCCGGATGATCCGCCCCGAAGACGAGCCGCTGACGATCTCGTGCGAGATGGCGCTGCGCCTCCGCACGATCGCCGCCGTCGCGCGTCGGCACGCGGTCCGCGCGGTCGACGTGCTCAGCGCGCACCGCACGCAGCCGCAGCAGAGCTTCCATCGCGCCGGTCTCGGCCTCGATCTGTTCGCGTTCGAGACCGACGAGGGCGCGCTCCTCAGCGTCTACGAGGACTTCGTCGAGACCCCCGCGCATCGCACCTGCGCGGCGCCGCCGCCGGCTGATCCCGCGGCGCGCGCGCTGCTCGAGATCGCGTGCGAGCTCGCGGCGTCGCGCCAGTTCTCGTCCGTGCTCACGCCGAACTACAACGAGGGACACCGCAACCACTTCCACGTCGACGCGCGCCCCGACGATCCGCGCATCTTCGTGCGCTGACGTTTTCTGGACGTCGTCGCCTCTCCCGTGCGATGCGACGGAGACGATGCGGGCAGTTCGCACGCTCCTGGTCGCCGCTGCGCTCCTCGGAGCCACTGCGTGCGACGCGATCGACGACGGTGCATACGCGGTCGACGCGAGCACCTCTTCGAGCGCAGCTCCGGTGGTCGACACCGAGCCGAGCGTCGATGCCGACGCGGATTCCGCGACCCATCCTGATCCCGCTGCGGATCCGGTCGCGACCGCTCCCGACGCTCCCGAGCGAGCTCGCTTCGATCCGGAGGCCGAGGCGCGCGCGCGCGAGGAAGCCGCGCGCGCCGTGTTCGAGGCCGAGTGGCCGATGCACGGCATCGCGTATCACTTCCTCGCGCAGGTCCGCGCGCGTCCCGACCGCGCGAGCGCGGTGATCGGCTACATCCGCCGGGGAACGCGCTTCCGCGCGAAGCAGGGGCTGCGCGGCGACGGATGCGCGCGCGGCTGGCACGAGGTGGTCGGCGGCGGGTTCGTCTGCCGTGGTGAGGGCTTCTTGCTGGGCGACCGCGCCCAGAGCTTCGAGCCGTCTCCGATCTCGGCCGCGCTCGAGGACGCGCTGCCGTATGCGTACGCGTACGTCGCGCGCGAGGACGCGCCGCAGTACTGGCGCCTCCCCAGCGCCGCCGAGGAGGCGCAGGCCGCGGCGCTGATCAGTGGGATGCGCGCGCGCTCGGCGGCGCTCGCGGCGGCCGCGACGGCGAGCTCGGAAGAGGAGGGCGCGCCGAGCGCCGAGCCCGATCTCGAGGCGCCACCGGGGCT
>JALYRN010000257.1 GCA_030855295.1 Myxococcota bacterium
GCTCGTCGCCCGGGCGCGGAGCGCGGGCGCGGAGCGCGTGACGCTCGAGACGAACGCCACCCTGCTCGACGAGGCGCGCGCCCGCGAGCTCGCCGCGGCGGGGCTCGATCGCGCGCTCGTGAACCTGGCGGGAGACGGCCCGTGGCTCGATGCCGTCACGCGCGATCCGGGCGGCTGGGAAGCGAGCGTCCGCGGGATCGATGCGCTGATCGCAGCGGGCCTGCGGGTCGACGTGCAGGCGGCGATCGTGCGCTCGACCGTCGCGCGGATCGCCGAGCTGCCGCGGATGCTCGCGGAGCGCTTCGCCGGCGCGGTGCGCACGCTCTTCCTGGTGGTTCCGGTGCGCTCCCCCGATCCGGCCGAGCTGCTCGACTACGACACCGCAGGCGAGGCGATCCGCGCGGTCGAGGCGAGCGCGCGACGGGTCGCGCTCCCGCTCAAGATGGCGCCCGGCAGCGGCCCTCCGCCGTGCGTCCACGGGCGCGAGCCGCGGGTGGCGCACCTCTACGCGATGACGGCCGGCGCCACGGCCCGGCGCGATCACACGCATCTCGAGCCGTGCGCGGTGTGCGTCGCACGCGATCGTTGCCCCGGGATCGCGCGCGAGGTCATCGAGCGGTTCGGGGCGCCGAGCATGACGCCGGTGAGCACCGATCGCGCGCGGCGGCGCCTGTCGCTGATCTCGACCGTCGAGGAGCAGGTCGCGCGCGAGCTCGTCAGCCCGAACCGATATCTCGACCCGGTGCACGGAGACGTCGAGGAGGATCTCATCCGCGTGGTCTTCCAGTGCAACCAGGCGTGCCGCTTCTGCTTCGTGTCGACGCACCTCCCCGCGGCGTCCGACGAGGCGATCGAGCGCGCGATCCGGAGCGCGGCGGAGCGCGGCCACAAGGTGACGCTCTCGGGCGGCGAGCCCACGCTCCACCCCGGCCTCGCGGGGTTCGTACGGCTCGCGCGCTCGCTGACGAAGCTCCCGATCCTGCTGCAGACGAACGCGATCCGGCTCGCCGATCGCGAGCTCGTGCGCACGCTCGTCGACGCGGGGCTCGACGAGGTCTTCGTGTCGCTGCACGGCGCGACGGCGGCGGTGTCCGATGCCGTGACCCACGCGCCCGGCACGTTCGACAAGACGGTGCGCGGCCTCGACGAGCTGGTCGCGGCGGGGCTGCGCGTGCAGATCAACTTCGTCATCTGCCAGGCGAACGCGCACGAGCTCTCGGCGTGGGTCGCGCTGCTCGCGGATCGCTGGCCGACCGCGTTCGCCAACGTGTCGTTCGTCGCGCCCTCGACCGACGTCGTCCCGCGGGAGCACGCGCTGATCCCGCGCTACGGCGACGTGCTGCCGGCGCTGGCGGACGCCGTCGCGCTCGCGGAGTCGCGCGGGATCGAGATCGGCGGCTTCGAGTCGATGTGCGGGATTCCGCTCTGCCTCGTCCCGCGCTCGCTCGATCGCTACTTCGCGCTCTCGACGATCGAGCCGGGCTTCGACGCCGGCGAGTTCATGCGGGCCGAGGCGTGCTCGCGCTGCGCGCTCTCCTCGCGCTGCTACGGCGTGCGGCGCGGCTACGTCGAGCTGCACGGCGACGGCGAGATGCGCGCGGTGCCGGCGTCGTAGCTGCGAGCGAACGGCGCTCAGGCCCGGCTGCGGATCGCGGACGTGACGATCGACACCGACGACGGCTCGAGCGTCGGGCGCGACGGCCGATAGCCCAGCGCGCTCCGCGCGGCGTCGATGCTCGCGACCGCGTTCCGCAGCTCGCCGGGGACGCCGTCGACGTGCCGGGGCGTCAGGTCGGACTCGAGCAGCGCCAGCACCATGCGCGCGACCTCGTTCACCGTCGTCGCGGTGCCGGTGCCCACGTTGAGCGTGCGCCCGGCGACGTCGTGGTCGAGCACGGCCGTCGTCGCGGCGACGATGTCTTCGACGTGGACGAAGTCGCGCCGCTGCTCGCCGTCGCCGAAGATCAACGGGGGCTCGCCGCGCGCGATGCGCTCGGCGAAGTGCGTGATCACGCCGACGTAAGGCGTGGGCGTCTGCCCCGGCCCATAGGTGTTGAAGTAGCGGAGCACGGTGCCCTGGACCTCGAGCTGCGGACACACGAGGTGCCAGTAGTGCTCGGCCGCGAGCTTCGCGGCGCCATACGGCGATGCCGGCGAGGTCGGGTGATCCTCGCGCATCAGTCCGCCCACTGCACCATCGGAGTAGACGGCCATCGACGACGCGAGAGTCGCCTTCTCGATGCCACGCCCACGCATCGCCTCGAGCAGTCGGAGCGTGCCGAGGAGGTTCACCTCGGCATCGCGCACGAACCCGTCGACGGATGCGCGCACCGACACCACCGCCGCGAGGTGGAACACCTCGCGCACGCCGTCGAGCGCGTCGGCGAGCACGGCCGCATCCCGCACGTCACCGCGCACCAGGCGCACGTCGGCCGGCAGGCGATCGGCGCGGCCCATCGACAGATCGTCGAGCACCGTCACCGCGCGCCCGCGCCGCCGCAGCGCCGCGACCAGATGGTGCCCGATGAAGCCGGCGCCCCCGGTCACCAGCGCTCGCCTGTCCGTCGTGCTCATCGACAGTCGATCACGTGGTCGAGGGTCACGATCGCACGGCGCACGTCCTGCGTCGCTCGGACGGTCGCCCCCGGGAACACCAGCGACTCGCGCACCGTGATCGGGTGCTCGATCGTCGCGCCCGCCATGATCACGCTGCGCTCGACGACCGCGCCGGGCGCGACGCGCGCTCCGGGCGCGACCAGCGCGCCGTCACCGAGCAGCCGGAGGTTCAGCTCCAGGAGATCCTTCGGATACGACACGTTGACGTCCTCGCGGATGACGCGCGCGGCCCTGACGTCGTACCCGTCGTCGATGAAGATCTGGATGCCGTCCGTCAGCTCGTACTCGTCGCGCATCGCGGTGCGCGGGGTGCGCCGCAGCGCATCGAAGACGTCGGGCTGGAACAGGTAGATGCCGCACCCCTTCAGCCGACCGCGCGGATGCCGCGGCTTCTCGATCACGCGGACGACGCGGCCCGACTCGTCCTCGATCGCCACGAAGTTCCGGCGGATCGCCTCGGCGTCGCTCTCCTCCTTCACGGCGAGCACGCCGGCGGCGCCCGCGTCGAGCATCGCCAGCATGCGCGCGAGCCCGTCGTGCACGAAGAAGATGTCGCCGAGCAGCACCATCACCGGGCGATCCACCAGCGGCTCGACGCGCGCGAGCGCATGCGCGATCCCGAGGGTCGCTTCTTGCTCGACGTACTCGATCGCGAGGCCGAACCGCGAGCCGTCCCCGAGCGCCTGCACGATCTCGGCGCCGAGGTGGCCGATCACGACGATCACTCGACGCACCCCGAGCTCGCGCAGCGCCTCGAGCTGGTACTCGATCAGCGGCCGCCCGAGGACCGGCAGCAGCGGCTTGGGATGACGCACCGAGAACGGCATCAGGCGCGTGCCCTTGCCGGCGGCGAGGATCACCCCGAGCACCGGTGCGTCGCTCGTCGCGTGGTTCGCGCTCATGGCTCCACGATGATGCGGTCGCGATAGAGCGCCAGCCGCGAGCGCAGGTAGAAGAGGAACCGAGCCATCGCCCACGCCGTGCGGAACGGGCGGAGCTTGCTCTGTCCGGCGGTACGCGGGAAGTGCCCGACGGGCGCCTCGCCCACGGCCGCGCCCGAGGCCACGAGCCGCAGCACCACCTCCGTGGGCGTCGGATATCCACGCGCCTCGATGCGGAGCGCGCGCAGCCGATCGCCGCGCACCGCCTTGAGCGCGCAGTTCGTGTCCTCGAGGTCGACACCGAAGAGCGTGCGCACGAGGCGGTTGAGCCCGCGATCGGCCGCCACGCGCAGCACGCTGTCCGCCTTGCGGCGGCGGTAGCCCGTGACGCAGTCGACGCCGGACTCCTCGAGCCGCCGCACCAGCGCGAGCCCGTCGGCGAGATCGAACTGGCCATCGGAGTCGAGGGTGACGATCACCTCTCCGCGGCTCGCCGCGATCGCGGCCGAGAGCGCACGGCCGTAGCCTCCGTTCTGCGCGAGCGTCACGACGACGAGCCGCGGCAGCTCGCGCCGCAGCCGCGCGAGGATCGCCGGCGTACCGTCGGTCGAGCCATCGTCGCAGAGCACGATCTCGGTGCGATGCGGCTCGCGCTCGAGCAGCGCGTCCCAGGTGCGGACCACCGCCTCGATGCCCTCGGCCTCGTCGAAGCACGGCGCGACGACGGAGATGCGAACCGGCGCGCTCGCGGCAGCGGTCATCGCGCGCGAGCCTCGCATGGACCCACTCTCCACGCGACAGGAGTCTGAGCTCGTGACCGGTGTTCCTCCATCCGCGGCATCACACGAGGGCCTGCACGGGCGAGGGCGCGCAGAGCTCGGGCGGCAGCTCCCCGTGCCAGACCGCGACACCGCGCGTCGCCAGTGCCTCCGCGAGCTCCGCCGCACGCTCGCGCTGCCAGCCCTGGTCTCGCGCGAGCGCGTACCGCGGATCGGCGAAGTCCTCGGCGGCTCCTTCGAGCGTCGTCAGCACGTCGAGGCTCGCCGACGAGACGCGCGCCGCGAGCGCGTCCGCGAACGGCTCGAGCGGGCCCGGCAGCATCGGCTGGATCACCGCGAACGTCCGCGCGCCCGCGTCGCGCAGCGTGGTCAGCGTCGCGAGCCGCTCGGGGATCGACGCCGCGCGCGGCTCGAAGTGGCGGCGCACGTCGTCGTCGAGCGTGGGGATCGACATGCCTGCATACGCCATCGGCAGCGATCCGATCAGCGCCGCGTCGCGCGCGATCAGCGCGGCGCGCGTGAGGACGATCGTCGGGAACGGACGCGCGGACGCGCGGATCGCGTCGAGGGATCGTCGCGTGAGCTCGAGGCGCGCCTCGATCGCCTGGTACGGATCGCTGACGACCGGGCAGAACTTGATCGGCGCGACCGCGAGCTGCTCGAGCTCCGCCGCGATCAGCTCGGGCGCGTTCGAGAGCACGTCGACGTAGGAGCCCCACGCGACCTCGCTCAGCCCGCCCAGCCGGCGCAGCATCCCGACGCGCGACTGCGCGTAGCAGAAGCGGCAGCCGATCAAGCAGCCGAGGTACGGGCTGGCGGTGTAGTAGCGCGTGCCCTGCCACTCCGCGGGCTCGAGGAGCGACGCAACGCGCAGCTCGCGCACTCGCGTCGACCCCAGCGTGCTCTGTCGCGCGAGCGCCGCGTCGGACGCGATCGAGGCGAGCACGCGGTCTTCGTTGCGCTGCACCACGCCGGCGATCGCGCGACACAGCGCGACGCCCGCTTCGGACGTCAGGTGGTCGCCGCTGCCGGTGCCGGTGCGATACGAGAGCAGCAGTCGATCGGTGCGCGCGGCGAAGCGCTGGCCCTCGCCCGCGAGAGCGACCTCGAGGTGCACGATGCGGCCCTCGAGCTCGAACGTGAGCCGGAGCCCGAGCTCGGCGGAGGCGCGGACGAAGCGCGCGCCCGGGATGACCTCGTCGCCCGGCCCGAACGGCTCGAGCAGCGCCGCGAGGTGCCCGCCGAGGCCGCTCACTCGCGCTCCGCCGTCGCGAGCGCCTTCCGGTACTGCAGCAGCCACTGGTTCGCGCGCGTCGGCCCGACGTCCTGGCGATCGACGAGGACCAGCGACCCGCCCGCGGCGTGATCGATCGCGCACTGCGCCGCGACGGCGTCGTCGTTGCGGAAGTGCTCGAACCCTGCGGACGAGCGCTCGGCGACCCGCGTCTGCGCGCGCGTGCGCGCCAGCCCGAACGCGACGTTGTCGACGACCAGCAGCGTGCCGCCGGGACGGAGCGCGCCCGCGAGACGCCGCACCACCGCGTGCGGATCGTGCAGGTGGTTCCAGCTCCGCAGGATCAGCGCGTGATCGATCGGACGATCGAGCGCGATCGACTCCGCATCGCCCCGCACCAGCTCCGCCCACGGCCAGCGCGCGCCGAGCGCGTCGAGATCGGCGTGGGGGTCGACGCCGACGTAGCGCACCTTGCCCGCGGTGACCCGGGCGGCCCACACGTCCTCGTAGGGTCCCTCGCCGCACCCGACGTCGAGCACGACACCCTCGAGCGCGCGGAGCACGTCCCGCACGCGCTCGTCGTCGCGCGTGAACGGGTCGTCGTCGAGCGCCGGCTCGAACATCCCGGTGCACGGCTCGCGGTGCGCGCAGCCATCGCAGAGCGCGCTGCGCCGCAGCGGGCGCAGGTCCCTCGCGAAGTCGTCGGGCGCGGGCTTGCGCGAGACGTCGAGGTACACCTGCCCGAGCTCGTGCTTGATGCGCGCGATCTCGAGATCGGCGAAGTCCCGCGTGTCGGCGCGGAAGCGCGCGATGCGATAGCCGTCAGGCGATCGGTGGCGCACGAAGAGCTCGCGGCCGCGATCCCACGGCGTGATCCCGAGCGCGCCGTCGCGCAGCGGACAGTGCGCCTCGGCGGCGCGCGTCTCGACCTGCGCCTCGAACGACCACGTGAACGAGTTCGACCTCGCGGCGGGCGCCGGCGGCGCGAGCTCCGACGCGCCGAAGCGCTCGGCGTACCCACGGAACAGCCCGGGGCACGGCCCGCGCTTCGGGCAGCCACCGCAGGTCTCGTCGGGCTGCACGTTGAGCGCGTCGTCGACCGGGAAGAAGTCCGGCTCGCCGATGTCGCACATCGTCGCGAACCGGTGCGTCTTCAGATCGTCGAAGAGCGGCTCGAGCCCCGGCAGCAGACAGTGCGGGATGCCGTCGTGCCCGAACGTCGGGCCGATCGCGCCGCGCGCCGCGACCGCCGCCTGCCCGTGGCGGATCGCGCGGCCGACGCGATCCCCGACGTCGGCGACGCGCGGTGTGATCGCGTCGAAGAGGCGCGCGCCGCCGCCCTTCGGCTGCATCATCGAGAACTTCAGCCGGAGATCGGGGAACGGCAGCAGCGCGTCGACGAGCGGGATCAGGTGCTCGAGGTTCTGCTGCGCGACCACGCAGTTGATCGTGAGGTCGATGCCGAGCCCGGAGAGGTTCCGCACCGCGGCGTACGCGGCCTCCCACGCCTCGCTGCGCACCAGCCGATCGTGGATGCGACCGACGCCGTGCAGCGACATGTACACGTAGCGCAGCCGCCGCTCGCGCAGCTTCGCGACCATCTCGGGGTACGCCAGCACCAGCCCGTTGGTGACGAGGCCGACGTCCATGTCGAGCGAGGCGACCAGCGCCGCCCAGTCGAGCAGCTCCGCGCGGATCGTCGGCTCGCCGCCCGAGAAGACGACCATGCCGTGACCGAGCGCCGCCGCGCGGTGGATCTTCCCGACGACCTCCTCGCTCCCGCCGTCGATGTGGCGGACGTCGGCGGTGTGGCAGAACGTGCAGTTCTCGTTGCAGCCGTAGCCGACCTTGACGAGCGCCTTGCGCGTCGCCCAGCCCGAGCGCGGCTCGCGCCCGCCGGCGATCATCCCTCCCACGACACGCCCTCCGGCCGCGCGAGCTCGAGCGCGAGATGCTGCGCGTGCTGCATCTCGAGCTCCTCGAGCATCGCCGCGCCGATCCGCGTCGGCACCGCGTGCTCGCGCAGCGTCCGCAGACCCTCGTCGTTGCGGGCGACCACGTCCGCGAGGCGTGCGCGCACCTTCGCGTCGCCGCCCGCGAGCATGCGCCGATACAGCTCCGCGACTGGCACGAACGCATGCACCGCGAGCAGCACGCCCCAGAGCGGGCGCAGGTCCGGTCGCACCGGCGACCGCACCATCGTGCCCTGCGCGTTCTCGAGCAGCGCGTCGTGGTACGAGGCGAGGTTCGCCTTGTTGTGCTGGTGCTCGTGCACGAGCGCCTCCGCCATGGTGCGCACGTCGGGGTGCAGCGTGAGATAGCAGGCGCCGACGTACTCGCGGTACGACGCGGACAGATGCTTCTCGGCCTCGTAGCCGACCGGGATCAGCAACGTCGAGAGCGCGCGCAGCTCGTCGATGACGCCCGGGAGATGACGCTCGACGATCGCGAGCGCGGCGTCGAGCGCGCGCGCCCACTCGTCCTCTTCGTGGCCGCCGAGCGAGAGCGCGTTGCCCTGCTTGTCGGGGTGGGCCTCGTGCAGCGCGAGCGGGTTCGCATCGGCGAGCGCGAGCCAGATCCCCGGCCGCAGCGCCCGGAAGCGATCGGCGACCTCGAGCCGCGGATCGCGCAGCGCGAGCAGCGCCTCGCGCTCGAGCGGGACGCTCTTCCCGCCCGCGATCGACAGCGCGCGCGCCGAGAGCGCGAGCCTCGTGCCCGGGCGCGGCG